>NZ_JBFAOU010000062.1:0-42228 GCF_040675365.1 Catellatospora sp. NPDC049609
CCCGGCTGGCCGAGGAGATCGCGCTCGCGGCGTACGACGCCAGCGCCGACCTCGCCGCCGAGCTGGGCACCCACCCGTCGTACGCGGACACACGTCGAGCGCCATCACCGCGTGCTCGACGGCCGCCGCCACCGCGAACGCGCCGACGCCGAAGCGGCACGGCCGCGCCCCGGCGACCACCCCGGCGGGCCGGTCGATTGGCAGACCGGCCGCGCTCTTTCACCCCCGACCGACAGGAGGTAGCCCGTGCTCGACACCGACCAGGCCGCGCCGCCGGACTGGCGAGCCCGGTCCCTGGCCACGGTGACCCCCGAGCGCATCAGCTGGTTGTGGCCCGGCTACCTCGCCGCCGGGAAGCTGCACGTGATCGACGGAGATCCCGGCTTGGGCAAGTCCACGATGACCTTGGACGTGGCCGCCAGGGTGTCCACGGGCGGCCGGTGGCCCGACGACCAGCCCGGATGCGAACCCGCCGGTGTTCTTCTCCTCAGTGCTGAGGACGGGCTGGCCGACACGATCCGCCCGCGCTTGGACGCCGCAGGGGCCGACGTGGAGAAGGTGTTCGCTTTCACGTGCTGGGACATCGGCCGCGACGGGGAGCGCACCGAACGACCGGCGACACTGCCCGGCGACACGGCACGCCTGGCGAAGGCGATCGCCTCCAATCGGGTCGGCCTGGTCGTGATCGACCCCTTGATGGCGTTCCTCGGCGGAGGCCTGGACGCTCACCGGGACCAGGACGTCCGCCGCGCGCTGTCGCTGCTGGCCCGGGTCGCCGAGGCCACCAACGCCGCCGTGGTGCTCGTGCGGCACCTGAACAAGGCGTCCGGGTCGAGCGCGCTCTACCGGGGCGGCGGGTCGATCGGCATCATCGGCGCCGCCCGGCTCGCCTTCGCGGTCGGCCGTGACCCGGACGACGAGGAGCACCGGGTCATGGCCGCCACCAAGGCCAACATCACCCGCCCGGCGCCGTCGCTGCGCTGGCGCATCGCCGACACCGACACCGGCCACGGCCGCGTGGTGTGGGAAGGCGAATCCCGGTACGGAGCCGACGAGCTCCTACGCGCGCCGGCCGACACCGAGGAGCGCGAGGAACGCGACGAAGCGTCCTCGTTCATCCACTCGTACCTGGCCGACCACGGCGGCGAGGCCACCGCCTCCGACGTGCTCAAGGCCGGACGCGCCGCAGGCATCCCCGAGCGCACACTCCGGCGCGCTCGCGACCGGGCTGGGGTCGTCACCCGCAAGGCCGGGATGCGCGGCGGCTGGCTCTGGCAACTCGACCTCGAACGCGACCCTGCATAGCCGCAGGTCAGCACGAAGAGGCCACGAAGCGGCCGAAGAGGCCAGGGACCGAACACGTGGCCTCTTCAGCCCCTTCGGCCCCTTCATACAAAACCCCTCAACTCGGACAGGAGTCCAGCGTGAACACGATTACGATCCGGGGCCGTCTCGCAAGCGAGGTGGAACTCCGGTTCTCCGCACAGGGCAAGGCATGGTGCACGTTCACCGTGGTCAGCTCGCGGCGAGTGAAGAACGGCAACGAGTGGGAGGACGCGGACACCATGTTCCTCCCGGCGAAGGTCTTCGGCACCCACGCCGAGCAGATCGCCGAATCCCTCGACAAGGGCGACCCGGTGACCGTCGTCGGCCGCGTCGTGCAGGAGAACTGGGAGACCGACTCAGGCGACAAGCGCTCCCGCATGGTGGTGATCGCCGACGAGGTAGCGGCCACCGTCCGGCAGCACCAGGTGAAGATCACCCGCATGGACCGATCCGGCGGCGGGTCCGCCGGCCGCGCGTCCTCCGGCGGCCAGCAGCGGCGGGGCGGCTACTCCAACCAGCACGCCGACGACCCGTGGGCCGCCCGATGATCAACGATGAGTGGTGGGACCTGCGAAAGGAGTTCGTCGCCCGCTACCCGATCGACGTCGAGGTGGGCGACTGGAAGGGCGAAACCATGACGGTTCAGCGGTGGGCCGATGGGCTGCTGGACCAGCTCGAAGCCGCCGTCAAGCCAGGCGCGGCCGGTCCCGACGCGGCAGGGGGCGGCGGATACGGCTCACGTCCCCCGGTCCGGGTCGGGGCGGTGTCGCTGCACGCCGAGATCACCCGGACGCTCAAGGGCTGGGCGGTGCACTTCACTGGCCGCCGGACGCCTACGGCGTACCGGGCGCTGTCGGAGCTGGGCCGGGTCCTGCCCGCGATCCAGTACACCTACACCGCGGCGATGGTCTCCAAGATGACCGACTGGCGCACCCGGATGCGCTGGGTACTGGGATGGGAGTCCCCGCCGTTCGCGCCGCGGGTGCCGTGCCCTCAGTGCCTCGCGCTAGGGATGCTGCGGTGCTGGCCCACGGAAACGTGGGTGGAGTGCCTGGTCTGCCGCTCCTACTGGACCGCTGAGACGCTGGGCGAGCTGCGCGACCGGCTGCGGCTGTCACGTGAGCTGACTCACGCCCGATGATCGTTGACGCCTTACGAGACGCGGCCGTATCGTAAATCGCGAGTGGCACCGCTGTACCCGCAACCGGGTCAGGCGGTGCCTTTCGCGTTTCCGGGGGTGATGGGGTTGCGGATCGGATCGACAGACCTACACCTTCACTCAGCGCTCGCGGTCGGACAGATCACCGCCGACCCCGCCACCGGACATGTAAGCATCAAGGGCCGCCCGGTCGGGCGTGCCCGACCGGGCGGCGTGATCGTCGTGGACGTGCCGAGAGCCGACCGTCCCGGATACGTGACCGTCCCGGCCGCCCGGATCGTCTGGACGGTGTGCGTCGGCCCCATCCCGTACGGGGCACGTCTCCGTCACGCGAACGGGAGAGCCTGGGATAACCGGCTCGACAACCTCGAACTTTCTTGACGGGCTCCGCGCGGCTGCCCCGGTCGAAAACGGATGCTGATCAAGGCATGGGGGAGGTACGTTTGAGCGCCCAATCGGCCTGTAGGAAGGAGAATCTGTATGGCCGAGCGCATCTTTTCTGAGGGTCTCGTCTTGCCAGACGGCCGCAAGGTCCGCGTGCTGGCTTATGACGACGGCTCCGTCCGCATCCGTCTGGATGCGACACCGTACGTGATGGAGGAGTGCTTCCTCGGCGGAGGAAGCACTCAGCACGCGATCATCAAGTTGGCACCCAAGCGTGCCAGCTGAAGATCAACGGTGACTCCTGTTCGCTGACCATCAGCGATGTTGGGGTCATAGTTATGAGCCCCCGCCCGGACACCGAGCGGGGGCTTCATGCTGCGCGGATCAGGACTCGATCATCCCGAGGAACCGGTATCTATCCCAGCCCCAATCGACATCCCCGAACCAGTACCGGCCGTCCTCGTCCGGCTCGATCACGATCGTGTACCCGTCCAAGCGCTCCCCGCGGTCGTACATGACCGCAGCGGCCAGGCCGTCCGCGTCGACCTCGATCACCTGGACCATTCCGGACGGTTCCTCGTCTCGAAGCGCCGCGCTGTCGGCCGCGATCCGCTCGACCACCTCCCGCGTGAACCCTGGGGCGGCGTGGCACCACTCGACCAGGCCGTCATTAATCATGACGGCCTCGTACGGCCCGAACAGCCCTTCAATCCCGATCTCGACCCGGCTCGTTCCCGGTCGCGCGGGACGCTCCATGTCCCACGGGTAGTCGCTGCACGCGCCCCCGTGGGCGGGCCACACGCAGCCCTCAGCGCGGCGCCCACACATGGCGCTCACGCGGTCACCGCCGACAGGTCGAGACGAAGGCACTCGCTGGCCCACTTCTCCGAGATGTCTAGCCGACGCGCGATCTCCACGATCGTGATGCGGGGCTGCTTGGCCTTCATCTGCTGCACGAGACGCGCGGTTTCGGCCTTCGACCGACGCACGGCCGCCTTCTTCGGCCGCTCCTCGATCACCACCTCGTCCGCCTCGACCTGGGCGGGCTCCTCGGCCTTGACGGGCTCGGCTGCCTTCGGCTTCGCGATGTGGTGCGCCCTCCACGCAATGATCGGCGGGATCGACACCGTCGTGACCGTGAACACGATGCCGCTCGTTCCGGTCAGCGGGATGAGCCCCGCCTTCGCGAGGTGGCTCGCGATCTGCGCCGTGAGCATGAGCGCGATCGACACCGCGACATCGGCCCGCCGGCCGACCTCGAACGCCGTCCACGCGTACACGTCGACCGCGAGCGGGAAGAGTATGCACAGCAACAGCGGGTAGTGCGCGAGCTGGGCCAGCTCGAACTCGCCGATCATCGTCAGTCCCGCAGCCGCGAACAGCGCGGTCTTGGGGCCGTTCCGCACGATCCACGAGGGGTTATCATCCTGAGCAGTCATCTTGGGGACTCCTTCTAAGTCCTCGGGGTGGTTAGGACCGGACAGGGGTTGCCGCCCCTGTCCGGTCCGCTTTCTGGGGTCTTGCGGCCGACTCGGCCGGGGAGAGTGATCCCGCCGTTTCGCAGCGCTCCACGCTGAGCCCGCGAACGGTGACCTTCACTCCCCGGCTTCGCTCGGCTAGTTCGTGGTCCGGACGCGGACCTTCTCGGAGCGGTCGAGGATCACGTGAGTGACCTCCCGCTCAGCACCGCACGTGCACGTCATCGCGACGTGGCAGCGGTGCACCGTGATCCACTGACGGCCCTTCGTCAGCGCGCGGGAAGCGTGGACCTCGTAGAACGGTCCGGTCTCCTCGTTGATCGCGCTGATCGCGTTGCCCGAGTTGACGTCCCCGGCCGACCGGGCCGACGAGGCGAGGTGGCCGCGCTTGACGATCTCGACCGGGCTCAACCGTCCCGCGAGGATGAAGCCGCCGTCCGAGAGGAAGAGGCCGAGGTTCAGGTCGAACGGAGCCACGGGCTCCTTACCGACGACGACCTGACCTGAGGGGAGCACGTCGCCGATCTCGACGGCGCTCGCGCTGACTGCGACTGTGGGTCGCTCGGACATCCTGGACTCCTTCTAAGTCCTGGTTCTTCCGGAACCTCACGAACTTGCCGGTTCGTTCCGTTCCGCCTGCAAGAGAGATATTGCCGTGCCGGAAGTACGGCGTCAGCCCTTCCGGAGCTGCTGATATCGAGCCGCAGCTTTTGATCCACACACGGCTACCACTTCCGGTCCACCGATCACTGTCGGCTGTGGAACTACCGGTCGAGCGCTCCCGAACTCGGGTCGAGCCGCTCCCGAACTCGTCTCCCGCCGACCGCGCGCCACCTCCCGAGTCCTCCATCGGCCGTCGCCTACTTCCGCGTCCGCCTCCGGAGCTCCGGAGCCTCACCCCTGACCTGGGAGGACGCCGTGAAACTGGGCTCTCTCTTCTCTGGATACGGCGGCCTGGACCTGGCCGTGAACGCCGAGCTCGGCACCACGACGGCGTGGCACTGCGAGTTCGAGCGGGCGCCGTCGCTGGTGCTGGACCGGCATTGGCCCGGCGTGCCGAACCTGGGCGACATCACCTCCGTGAACTGGTCGGAGGTGGACCCGGTGGACGTGCTCGCCGGTGGCTTCCCGTGCCAGGACGTCAGCGTGGCCGCGTCGGCTCTCAACGGGCGGCACGGCATCGCGGAAGGAACTCGCTCCGGGCTGTGGCGAAACTTCGCCGTGGCCATTCACGAACTCAGGCCCGAGCTGGTCCTGATCGAGAACGTTAGGGGGCTGCTCAGTGCGAGAGCTGCCGTACGCGCGATGGGACCCGTGCGGGACCTGGACGCAGATGCCCGACCCTTACGAGCCGTTGAGGCGGTACTCGGAGACCTGGCCGACCTCGGGTATGACGCACGGTGGCTACTGCTTCCGGCGTCCGCTGCCGGAGCCCCACATGAGCGCAATCGCGTCTTCGTCCTCGCCTGGCCCGCTGCTCCCGACGCCGACCGCTTCGGTCTTCGGGGACGCGGAGGACGTGCAGAGCTGGTTCGCCCGCCGGGAGAGGGCGGGCGGGAGCTGGTCGCCGCCGCTGGCGATCGCGGTCCGGACCCTGCCGGCCTTCAACGGTGGGGTGCGTTTGCACCTGCGATTGAAGCCTGGTCAGCGACAGTGGGGCGAGACGCCCCCCACCCCACCGAACCCAACAGCCGCAGCCGACTCCGACTGACGTCGAAGTTCTGCGAGTGGATGATGGGCCTGCCTGAGGGCTGGGTGACCGACACCCCCGGTGTCTCCCGCGAACAGGCGATGCGGCTGCTCGGCAACGGCGTCGTGCCCCAACAGGCACGGCTCGCGCTGCGGCTGCTGCTGGGCCGGGTGTGATGCTGCGCGTCGTCCCGCTCACCCTCGCCCAGGCCAACGACGCCGTGACCCGCCTGCACCGCCACCACCAGCCCGTCACCGGCCACCGGTTCAGCATCGGCGCCGCCGACGAGCACGGGCAGCTCCACGGCGCGGCCATCGTCGGCCGCCCCGTCGCCCGCGCGGTTGACCAGCACACGACAGCCGAAGTGACCCGCCTCGTGACGGATGGGACGCCGAACGCGTGCTCCCTGCTGTACGGGGCCTGTGCCCGAGCGGCCCGCGCGATGGGATTCGACACGATCCAGACCTACACCCTCGCCAGCGAGCCGGGCACCTCCCTGCGCGCCGCGGGATGGGTCCTCGACGGGCACGTACGAGGACGGTCCTGGTCCACACCGGGCCGACCCCGCACGGACACCCACCCCACCGAGGACAAGCACCGATGGGTACGACGCCTCACTTGACCAACCGAGGGGTGCGCACAGTGTGCGTACCCCTCGCAGCGCGGTAGAGCAGTGGAACGCTCGCGGGTCTCATAAGCCCGAGACGCCGGTTCGATCCCGGTCCGCGCCACCCCGCGCTGACGTTCACACCCCCGGAGATGGAAGCGGCATCGCACCGCGAAGGACCACCTCTGCGATGCGATCAGCGGCCACACGCGGGTCTTCGTGCTCCCAGACCCTGACCACCGTCCAACCGGCGGCCTGGAGCAAACGGTCCGTCTCCACATCGCGAGCTCGGTTACCGTCGATCTTCTGGGACCAGAACTCGGCGTTCTTGCTGGCCGGACGGTAGTGCTCGGGACAGCCGTGCCAGTAGCACCCGTCGAGGAAAACGGCGACCTTGGGGCCAGCGAATACCAGGTCCGCAGTCCTGCGGATCGACGGGTCCGGCCGCCGGTTGACGCGGTAGCGCAGACCCAGCGCGTGGACCGCGCGGCGTAACGCCAGCTCGGGGTCGGTGTCGCGCGACTTGTTGGCCCGCATGACGTTGCGTACCGCATCGCTCGACGCCCACGAGGCCGACGCGTCGGCCCCCACGCCCTGCTCGATGGCGGCCCGCCAACCTTGTGCGAGGTTTTCCGAGCGGGTCCCGGCCGTCACCTCGCACACATACCGCTCTGTCGTGCGGCCCTGCGAGGACCAACGAAGGTACGCGTAGACGCGGCGCTGCTTCGGGGGAAGCCGCAGATAGATCGACGCGGCAGCGGCCTTTCCGGACGGGAGAGGCACCAATCGGCGCTCGCGCCCGCCAGCGGCCAGGTCCTGCTCGGCCGACCGCTCAGCACGCGACGCGGCGGGGTCCGGTCGCCAAGCCGCGTCAGGTGGAGTCTCGGTACGCCAACCGGCCTGGGGCGCGGTCCGCTCGCCCGCCATCAGCTCCCTGCCTTACCGCCACCAGCCAGAGCGTCCTTGACCGCCTTCGCCATCACGCGGCCCAGGCCCACGGGCACAGCGTTACCGAGCTGGCGCATCTGCTCGCCACGTGGGCCCATCAACTCCCAGTCGTCCGGGAATGTCATCACCCGGGCCACCTCCCGCACGGTCATGTACCGGATCGAACCGTCATCCTTACGGAGGACGGTCTCACCACCGGGCACGCCGTGCACGCCGGCCTTGACCGTCTTCGCCGGCCGGTCCAGGTCGTTAGGGGTGTGGCCGACGTACTCGCGAGCGCCGGGCCATCCGTAGTGGTGCTTCCAGTCAGGGTGTTCGACCTTGTCACCGATGGGCTCGGGCATGTCGCAGATCGCGTCCCGCAGCGTCTTCCACGGCTCCCTCGGCTTCTTCGGGTCAAGCGGCGGGATGACGTCCGGCACCAGATCGGGCCGCGGCTCTCTGCGGTGCCGCTTCCAGTAATCGCCGTTCTTCTGGCTGTGCCACAAGGCCAGCTCGGAGTGCGTCTCGTCGGGGAACTCCCATTCCGAGAGCCCGAGGTCCTTGCGGAAGGCGACCACGAACACGCGCCAGCGCTGCTGCGGCACGCCGTAGTCTGCGGCGTTGACGAGCTTGTACTTAACGTCGTAACGCTCGGTAAGGTCGGAAGGCGCGACCTTGAGCGCCTTCTCAAGCCGCTTGTTGTGGTCGGCCCAATCCTCGCCCTCAACACGCTGCTCAAACGGGACCCTGAGCTCGTTCAGGATGTAGTCGTAGTACGGCTTGAACGACGCGCGCAGCAGCCCCTTGACGTTCTCAGCGATGATCGCCTTCGGCCGGGTCTCCCGCACACAGCGGAACAGCTCAGGCCAGAGATTGCGCGGGTCGTCATACCCCTTGTGCGCCCCGCCAAGACTCCAAGGCTGGCACGGAACGCCTCCGGCGACCACGTCCACCTTCCCGGCGAAGTTTGCGAACGACACCTGATGGACATCGCCCTCGATAAGGGGCCACTTGTCATCAAGAGACATCGGCTGATCAGCGGCCGGGTCGTAGGCGACCGCCGTGTTCTCCCGCAACGTGGCGCACGCGCGCTTGTCGAACTCGACCGCGAGAAGGTGACGGAACCCCTCTTCGTGCATAGCCCAAGCCAGGCCGCCACCACCGGTGAACAGCTCGATGCTCGTACCCACGCCACTCGGTGATCCGCTAGCCTGCTTCCCGCGCTTCGTCATGGCGCAAACCATACCGCGGACTTTGCGTATCTCGAACACCTGGTCGGCGTGTTCGAGTAGCCAATTTCAGGTAGCCTCAGGGACCGACCCCGAGGAGTGCCCGTGCCCGCTAGCGCAGAGTTCCGCCTGAGCATCACCCGCGCGCTCGGAGACCAGCTCGGCGAGGCACTAGCCGAACTCACGCCTGCGCCCCTGACCCCCGATCAGATCAACAAGATCGCCGGGCGGCCAGGCGTCTACCAGCTGTACCAAGACGGCGACCTGGTCTACATCGGCAAAGCCGAGAAGTCCCTTCCGCACCGCCTACGGGAGCACTACGAGAAGGTCAGCGGTCGCCGCAGCGTGGGCCGGATGACCTTTACCTGCCTCTACGTGGACGAGGACCTACACGCCGTCGCCCCGGAAACGCTGCTGATCCGTCGACACAAGGGAGACGGCAAGGCGGTGTGGAACCACAACGGCTTCGGGCTCCACGACCCCGGCAAGCAGCGGGACACCACCGTCGTCAAACCCACGCACTTCGACGCGCTCTACCCGATCAACCTCGATTGGGTATGCGAGGACATCGAACCGGGTGCCTACACCGCCGACGTCCTGCTGGCGCGTGTGAAGGAAACGCTGCCGTACCTGTTCCGGTACCAGGCCGACGACATCCACAAGACGATCAAGGTCGAGCTCCGCGACACCACGCCCACCGCCGACGAGTTGTTCACCCTCCTCGCGAGCGCCATCACAGACGTGGACGCCCGGTGGCAGATCACAGCGCTTCCCGGCTACGTGATCATGTACCCGAGCAAGGGCCCGTACCCGAACCCCCTAGCGATCTACTCATAGCGGACGCGAGCGGGGGGGTGGAGTCATGCCCACTCCCCGCCGGCCGTGGGAAGGCAGCACCCGACGCGCGCGCCTCCCCGCCGACTGGCCCGCTCGACGCGCCCGCGTCCTCGCCCGAGACAGCCACCGCTGCACCGCCAGCGACGACGGCACCCGGTGCCCCCGAGCCGCGACCGACGTCGACCACGTACGCCGCGGGGACGACCACCACGAGACCAACCTGACGTCGCTGTGCGGCTGGCACCACGCCCGCAAGAGCAGCGCCGAAGGAAACGCAGCGAGATGCCGGCCGACACAGGCTCGACCTCGTGAGCGCCACCCTGGTCTAGCCGAAGATGGCTGAACCAGCTCCTTCGACGCCCAAGCCTTCAGCGATGCGTCGCACTGCCGCGTGCGTCGCAAACGCAGGGCCATACGATCGGATGCGCTTCCAGAGGTTCGCCTGGGCCTTCCGATCAGAGCCATCCATGCTGTGCAGCTCTCGCAGGCGTTCAGCTATGAACAGCCGGTCATGCTCCGCCATCTCCTGCTGATCGAGGATGTTCTCAAGTTCATAAATGCGTTGCTCGCGAGTCGCCCACGGGAATGCGGAACCGCACTCGTCGCAGAAGCCCGGCAACTCGTAGTTGGAACTGAACCCGATCACACCTGCCGCGTAATATTCTCCGCGCACACGAAGGCCACAGTTGGGGCAGCCCGTCACAACACCCGCTCCGCATTGCGTGCACTTCTGCTCGGGGTCCACCCGCGCGTCAACCATGAGGTAGATGCTCATTACGTGGCCGCGTCGACAGGCGAGGGCGGCGCGATGGTGGGACTCATCTCGCCGGATCTTGTGAAGGTCACGCTCGGGAAAACGAAGGCTCTGCACGGCAAATCAGCGTACTCGCCTGATTCGATCTTCAGGCAAGCTCGGGGCGCGAGGTGGGGGGTGGGGGGTGGGCCCCTCCCCGCGGCACGCGACACCGGGAAGTGGCTGTGTCTCGCTGTATGTATGATTTCCGGCTCGGTCGCAGTCCAATTAAGGCGTACCAGGCAATTCAGCTGAAACTTCGATGAAGTGGGCAGCGGGACCGCCAGCACGCAGGAGCCGCATTATTATCGCTTCCTGCTCGCCGCATGTGCGCCCACCAGAGCAGGGCATCAGGCCTGCGACGGCTACCCACCGTACTTCGTCGGCCGAGTCGGTCGGGTGCCACCGAACCGACCATGTCCCAGTTGACTTGACTATGGCCAGTGGCGACACCTGCCACACATCCTGCCCAATTCTCTTGCCGACCACCCATATCCCCCAGTCTCGTGGTAGCTGGGAGATTCGTCCCTCCACTTCCAGCTCGATCCCTTTCGCTGCCTTGTGTCTCGCAAATGTAGAGATGGTTACGGTAGGCAGTGTCGGCGATGGTGATGGCGACGTGATCGGGCTGGTAACTACGGTTGGAGATGCCTGAGCGGGCGAGGGAAGGGCGGTGCTCTGAGCCGGGGGAGTCGACGAGTCGCTGGCCTGGATCACCGTTGCGACAACCAGCGCGAGCGCACCTACCGCTGCGGCGAGGAGAGTCTGCCAGTTCTCCCATCTGACCCTTCGAGCTTCTGCCGGTTGTCGACCATCCTTGCGCCGAGCCAAAGCCGTGCACCCCTTTCAGTAATCGACCTCCGTCAAGTTAGCGAACAAGTGCGGAGGATGAAACGCCATGCCGGTTAACGGACGCAAGCCAAAAGCAGTAGGTAGCAGACGCAACAGGGTCAAGCCGGTGCACGACTGGATCGAGGTGGAGGACACCCCGTATGACGGGCCGGTGCCGGTGAAGCTCCCGGCGAAGCGGGTGCTCACCTCGCCGGAGGGTCCGTACGAGGTGACGGTCCATCCGATGACCCGCGCGTGGTGGCGAACGATCTCGGCCATGCCGCACGCGGCCATGTGGACCCCGGCGGACTGGCAGTTCGTCCTCTCGACCGCCCTGGTCGCCGACGACTTCCACCACGGCCGCACGACCGCCGCCGTGGAGCTGCGCCAGCGGGAGAAGATCCTCGGCACCACCGTGGACGCCCGCCGGGACCTGCGCATCCGGTACGTCCCGCCGACCGAGGACACCCCGACCGAGACACCTGCAGACGCCCCCGGCGCGACGGTGACGAGCCTTGCCGACCGGCGGAAGCGGATCACCGGCTCCTAGACCTGCTGCGGGGTGAGCGATGCCCCGTGAACTGCTGCGCTCCCCGGAGCACGACCGTAACCGCTCGCTCGGGTGGTTCGCGTCGGCGTGGATGGAGTACGCCACCATCCACGGTCCCGGCGACGTCCAGGGACAGCCCGTCGTCCTCGATGACGAGCTGGTGGAGTTCACCGTCGACTCCTACGCCCTCGACGCGCAGGGGCGGCGCCTGTATGACTCGGCGTTCTTCTCCCGCGCGAAGGGCCGCGACAAGTCCGGCCACGCCGGGCGGATCGTGTTGTTCGAGGCGTTCGGCCCCGCGCGGTTCGAGCGGTGGGCCGAGGGCGGCGAGGTCTTCCGCTGGCGCGATTTCGTGTACGAGTTTGCGCCCGGCGAGCCGATCGGCCGCCCGATCGTGTACCCGTTCATCCGCTGCCTGGCCACCGAAGAGGGCCAGGCCGGGAACACGTACGACAACGTCCACTACAACCTGACCGAGGGTCCGCTGTCGGAGGGCCTTCCCCGCGGCGCGGCCGGGCTCACGCGCACGTTCCTGCCACACGGCGGCGAAATCGTCCCGAGCAGCGCGTCCAACGCCGCGAAGGACGGCGGTAAGGAAACGCTGACCGTCTTCGACGAGACGCACCTGTACGTGCTGCCCGAGCTGCGCAAGATGTACGCGACGGTCAGGCGGAACCTGGACAAGCGCAAGCTCGCCGAGCCGTGGAGCCTGGAGACCTCGACCATGTACCTGCCCGGTGAGGGCAGCGTGGCCGAGGAGACCCACAAGGCCGCTCGTGACATGGCCGCCGGGGTCCTGCGCGATGCCCGGCTGCTGTTCGACCACCGCGAGGCCCCGCCCGACGTCGACCTAACCAACCGGGATGAACTCGTGGCCGCGCTCCGCGAGGTGTACGGCCCGTTCGCAGGCGTGATGGACCTGGACCGGATCATCCGAAGCATCTGGGACCCCCGCAACACCCCGGAGGACTCCCGCCGGTACTGGCTCAACCAGGCCACCAGCGCGCATGACGCGTGGATCGCCGCGCACGAGTGGGCCGCGATCCGCGACCCCGCCGGCCGCCTGATCGACGGCGACACGATCACGCTCGGGTTCGACGGATCGCGCCAGCGCTCCCGGAAGGTCACCGACGCAACCGCCCTGATCGCCTGCCGCCTGTCGGACGGGCTCCTCGTCCCTCTCGGGATCTGGGAGCAGCCCGAAGGCCCCGCCGGGCAGGGCTGGCGCGTGCCGGTGACCGAGGTTGACGCGGCCGTGCACGACGCCTTCAAGCGGTTCCATGTCGTCGGCTTCTACGCCGACCCCGCCAAGTGGGAGGGGCCGATCGGGACCTGGGAGGGCCGCTACGGGCACCGGCTCAAGGTCAAGGCCACCCGTGACCACCCGATCGAGTGGTGGATGGGCGGCGGCCGGGCACGCGCCACGGTGCGCGCCCTGGAGCGGTTCCTGAACGCCGTCATCGACCGCGAGATCAGCCATGACGCCTCGTACGTGCTGACCAAGCATGCCCTCGCGGCTCGCCGCCGGGTGTCCAAGGCGGGCGTGCAGATCTCGAAATCGCACCCGGACAGCCCGCACAAGATCGATGCCCTGGTGGCGTCCGTGCTCGCGCACGAGGCTCGCGCGGACGCCATCGCCGCAGGTGTCACCGCCCTGTCGGACATGGGCGGCTTCACCTTCTGAGCACTACCAGGTCACGCGCTTGGAGACGTACTCGTACAGCACGCCCGTGTAGAGGCGCAGCTTGTCCTTCTCCGCGTGGCACACCCGCGACAGCGACGGCTGGCCGCCGGTCAGCGGGTACCGGCCTTCGTCGCCCTTCGGGTCGATCTCCGCGATCTTGCGGATGAAGCCCACGATCACGTCCTGGTCCTCGTCGTCCTGGGTCACCAGGTCGTGGCCCGGGCCGAGCGCGGCGAGCAGTTCGTCAAGGTCGTGGCAGAACCGCAGCTTGCGGTCGTCCTGGTAGGTCGGCCCGAACAGTGCCTTCAACGACAGCTCGGCCAACTGCCGGATGTTGAAGAAGGCCGCCTGCCCGAGGTTGTTATCGATCGCCAGCATCGCGGTCACGTAGAACTCCTCGATGGTCGAGGCCATCGGGAGATCGAAGTTCACCCGCGCCAGGCACAGCGGGTCCGGGGTCTCGTGGTCGTCGTTCGGGTCGCCGAACGGATTCTCAAAGATCAACTTGGTACGCATGATGGCCAATGGTTCCAGGCGATCCGGCGTCCGGCAAATGCATTTCAATATGGACACTTCGTCACCCCCGGAGGTGCACATGGCCGACCCGCGCACCGGCACCCCGGAGTGGTGGCTGATCGACCTGAACCGCAAGCGGCTGCGCCGTCTGCGCCGTCTGGAGCTGTGGCGGCGCTACTACCGGGGCGAGCACCCGCTCCCGGCGGGGCCGCCCGGCGCGACCGCCGCGTACCAGGACTTCCAGCGCAAGAGCCGGTCCAACTTCTGTGCCAGCGTGGTCGATGCCGTGGTGCACCGGCTGCTGATGATCGGGGTGACCGACTCGGCCGGGGTGTCCGATGACGTGGCGTGGCGCTGGTGGCAGCTCAACAAGCTCGACGCCCGTCAGCGGCAGGTCTACCGGACGTCGCTGTCCCAGTCGATCGCGTACGCGATGGTCGGCCCGCACCCGCGCGACCGCAAGCGCCCGCTGATCACCGCCGAGCACCCGTCCCAGGTGATCACCGAGACGGACCCGGCGACCGGCGAGCGGCTGGCCGGGTTGAAGGTGTGGCGCGACCCGAGGGGCGTGCACCGGGCGACCGTGTTCGCGGAGGGGTCGCTGTCGCGGTACGCCAGCGACCAGCGCACCCCGGCCAACGACATCTCGGCGTGGAAGCTGGTCGAGCGCAAGCCGTCCCCGTTCGGTGTGCCGATCGTGGACTTCCCGTGTCGGCCGGAGCTGGGCGAGGACCCGGAGCCGGAGTTCGCCGGGGTCATCGACGTCCAGGACCGGATCAACCTCGGCGTGCTCAACCGCATGACCGCCGAGCGCTACGGCGCGTTCCGGCAGAAGTACGTGGTCGGCCACCGGTTCAAACGGCGGGTGGACGAGGCGACCGGTCTGGAGATCGTGGAGTCCCCGTTCCGGCCCGACCCCGGCTCCCTGTGGGCGTCGGAGGGCGAGAACACCAAGTTCGGGGAGTTCTCGCAGACGGAGCTGACCGGCTACCTGCGGGCCAACGAGGCCGACATTCGGGCGCTGTTCGTGCTCACGAGCACCCCGGCGTACTACCTGCCCGGTGACCTGATCAACATCAGTGCCGACACCGTGACCGCGCTGGACACCAACCACGTCGCCAAGGTCGGCGAGCACCAAGCCTGGTACGGCGAGGGGTGGGAGGAAGTCCTCGACCTGGCGGCCATGGTCGCCGGGGAGAAGCGCGACCGGACCGCGTCCGAGGTCCGTTGGCGTGACCCGCGCCAGCTCAACCCGGCCGTGATCGCGGACATGGGCACCAAGCGGCGCAGCATGGGCTACCCGCTGACGATGGTCGCCGAGGACATGGGCGACTCCCCGCAGCGCGTCAACCGCCTGCGCGCCGAAGCCGCCGCCGAAGCGCTGACCGCCCCGCCGGCCGTGACCGGCGGTGGTGCGGATGGCTGACCCGTTCACCGCCCGCCGGACCGCCCTGCACGCCCGGCTGATCGAAGCGCTCGTGCGCGCGTTCCTCGGCCTGCCGGACTGGCGCGACCCGGCCCCGTTCGTCGCGGTCGCGGTGCCGATCCTGCGCGGGGCGCAGACGGCGATGGTCGGGCTGACCGACGCCGCGATAGCCGCCATGCTCACGCGGGCGCTGCGCACGCCGGTCGCTCCGGCGGCCCTAGACCCGGCGCCGATCATCGACGCCGTCCGCAGCGAGGTCACCCCCGAGCAGGCCTACCGCCGGCCGTTCGATGACCTGTGGACGGCACTGCACGAAGACCGGCCGCTCACGGAAGCGGTCGAGCTCGGAACGGTCCGGCTGCGAGAGATAGCCGAGACCGATCTCCAGATCACCTACTCCCACGCCGCCCGCGCGGCGCTCACCCGCTCCCCGGCCGCCGACAAGGTGACCGGCTGGCGGCGCGTGCTGCGCCGGTCGGAGTCGTGCGCCCTGTGCGTCATCGCCTCCACCCAGAGGTACCACGTCGGCGATCTCAACCCGGTGCATCCCGGCTGTGACTGCGAGGTCGAGCCGATCACTTCGGCCGACCGGCACGTCATCGACCGGGCGCTACTGGACGCCGCCAGTAAGGCGGCCGAGGACTTCACCGGCTCGTACCCGACACGGGAACAGCTCCGCGACGTCCTGCTGAGCATCACCCGCGAGCACGGCGAGCACGGTCCCGTGCTGGTCGACCCGCGTCACCGGTTCACCGGCCCCGGCGACCCACCGACCGCCTGAGCCGCCCCACCCCGCACGCCCTCCCCGGCGCCTGACACGGGCCGACCGGGCACCCCGACATGGGAGAACCCTGTGGACAACCCGCTGAGCACCATCCCCGGCGCGATCATCGGCTACCGCAAGAACGGCACCCCGATCCGGCTCATCGCCGGAGCGTCCCCGGAAGGCGAGCCGCCCGAGGGCGACCCGCCGGCCGACACCGCCGCCCAGCTCGCCGCCGCGCTCGCTGACGCCGAGAAGTGGAAGGCGCTGTCCCGCAAGCACGAAGCCAACGCCAAGGCCAACGCCGACAAGGCGACTCGCCTGGACCAGATCGAGGCCGAGCACGCCGCGGCGCTGGCGAAGGTTACCGACGAGCGCGACAAGCTCTCCGGCGAGGTCACCAACCTGCGCGCCGTGGAGATCCGCGCGGTAGCCGCAGCCGCTGCGGGCCTGCCCGCCGACCTGGCCGCATTCATCACCGCAACCACCGCCGAGGACGCCAAGACTCAGGCCGAGACCCTGGCCGCCCGGCTCGGCACACCCGGTCACGACCAGGGCGTCCGCAAGGACACCGACACCGACCCCGGCACGGGCGTCGCCCGGCTGCGCGCCGCGTACGCCGACCGGTCCGCGACCCGCTGACCGCCCCCTATCCGTTCCGGCCCGCCAGCGTGCGGGCCTTCTGTGTATCCAGGAGTAGCCCGCTATGGCACTGACCCTTGCTGAGGCCGCGAAGCTGTCTCAGGACGACCTCCAGCGCGGCGTGATCGAGACCTTCGTCCAGGTCTCCCCGATCCTCGACCGCATCCCCTTCCTCACCATCGAGGGCAACGCGTACGCCTACAACGAAGAGGCGACGCTGCCCGGCGTGGAGTTCCGCGCCGTTAACGCCGCGTACAGCGAGTCCACGGGCACGGTGAACCCGAAGTCCGAGCGCCTGGTGATCCTCGGTGGTGACGCCGACGTGGACACCTTCATCGTCCAGACGCGCGGCAACCTGACCGACCAGCGCGCCACCCAGACCGCGATGAAGGTCAAGGCCGCGTCGTACAAGTACCAGGACACCTTCATCAACGGCGACTCCGCCGTGGACGTCAACGCCTTCGACGGCCTCAAGAAGCGCTTGACCGGCGGGCAGGTCATCGCCGGTGGCACCAACGGCATCCCGGTCGTGGGCAACGGCACGACCGACCCGCAGACGTTCTTCGACGGCCTCGATGCGCTGGTGGCCCTGGTCCCCGGCCTGTCGAGCGGTTCGGGCGCCCTGTACGCGAACAGCAAGATCATTGGCAAGATCCGGTCCGCCGGCCGCCGCCTGGGCGGTGTCGAGACCGTCCGCGAGGACATGACCGGCAAGCGGATCATCACGTGGAACGGCATCCCGCTGCTCGACCTCGGGCAGACCGCCGCGGGCGCGGACATCCTGCCGCTGACCGAGACCCAGGGCACCGCCGTGGACGCGTCCTCGATCTACGCCGTGAAGTTCGGCCAGGACGAGGGTGACCAGGCCGTGACCGGTCTGACCAACGGCGGCGTGCAGACCAAGGACCTCGGGGAGATCGACGCCAAGCCCGTCTACCGGACCCGGATCGAGTTCTTCTGCGGCCTGGGCGTGTTCGGCGGCAAGGCCGCGGCGCGCCTGACCGGCGTGCGGAACCAGTGAGGTGGTGCCGATGCCGCCCGCCAAGCGCACCACCGGCCCACCGCCCGACCCGGCCCCGGCCGACACCACCCCGCCGTTCCCGCACCGCGACGCCTGCCCCAGCGAGCGGATCGAGACGTACGCCGCGCTCGACCCGGCGCCGCCGCCGGACCCCGGCGCGCTCGTGATCGTCATGCGGTGCGTCGGCTGCGGCGCGGCCGTCTACGAACGGGAGTGACCGCCGATGGCGTACGCGACCGTTGACGAGTACGTCACCCGCACGGGCGGGACACCGCTCCTAGCCGCTGAGGCTGCGAAGGTCGGGGCGCTCCTCGATGACGCCTCGGCCCTGGTCGACGGCAAGATGCCCGCCGGATACCACCCTCCGGCGGGCATCGCCCGCGCCGTCGTGATCGCGATGGTGATCCGCCGGGGCAACAACCCCGGCGGGTTCCGCTCCCGCACCATCGGGGAGTACAGCGAAACCCTCAACGCTGACGGCGGCCTGTACCTCACCCGCGACGAGCTGGACGACCTGCTGTCGGCTTACGAGCAGGGCGGCGCGTACACGGTCGAGCTGGACCGCGAGTTCATGGGCGGCGGGTGAGCGATGCTGCCCATGCCCCACACTGTGACCCTGTTCCCGGCGGTCGACGCCACCGACCCGGACGGCAACCCGGTCCGCCGGCCGTCCCCGACCGGCGTCGCCTCGCCCGCGTTCGTGCAGCCGCGCCGCTCCGTCGGGGACACCGCCGAGGCGACCACCACCGCCCGCGCCGCTGCCTACCTCCCGCCCTCCGCACCCGAGCTCGACGCGTACGCACAACTCGAGTTCACCGGAGCCCGGTGGGAGCTGGTCGGCGCGGCAACCGCCCACGACGACGCCCAGGGCGTCCGCGTGTACTGGCGGGCAGACCTTCGGCGGGTGACCTGATGGCATCCGTCCGCCGCAACCTCGCCAAGCGCGTAGCGCGCCTGCCCGCCGTTCAGGCCGAACTGCAACGGGTCGCCGAGGCGGTCCTTGCCGCCGCGAAGGCCCGCGCGCAGAGGCACCGCGACTCCGGCGACCTCGCCGCCTCGCTCAAGATCCGGCGCGGTCGGGTAGACCGGCGCGTCGAGTCCGACGATCCGCTGATCCTGTCCAAGGAGTACGGCCACGCTGACGCCCGCACCGGCCGACACGTCGAGGGCGCGCACGTGCTCACCGGCGCCGCCGCCGACGTCGCCAGCGGGAAGAGGTGACCGCCCGTGGACATCGAGACCGCACTCCTGGACTTCCTGCGCACCGCCCCGGCCCTCGACGGGTTCCACTTCGGCACCCGCCGCCCGCCTGTCCTGGCCGACCGGATGCCGTTCGTGCAGCTGACCCGAACCGGCGGCGTGCCCAGCCTCCCGACCTGGCGCAACGGACCCGTGATCGAGCGTTTCGGCATGTCAGCCCTCGTGTGGGCCGGACCCGACCCGATCGACGCCCGCCAGGCGTGCGCCGCCGTCCTCGCCCAGCTCTACACGCTGCGCTCGACCGTGCTCGACGGGATCACCGTCGTGCGGACGGCCCCGCTGTCCGGCGTCGTGCCGATCCCCGACCCTGACGCCCCGGAGGGCGTGCACCGTGCCACGGGTGCCGTGCTGATCACCGCCCGCTGACCTTCACCCCATCCCATCCCTGCCCGCGCGCCGCGCGGGCTTTCGCATACCCGGAGGCCCCTGCATGGCGCTCAATGACAACACCCTCGTGATCCCCGGTATCGGCTACGTCTACACCGCCCCAACCGGCACCGCCAAGCCCGCCAGCGTCACCGCTCCCGCCGCCCCGTGGGTCGACACCGGCCACACCAGCGAGGAAGGGCTGACCGTCGCGTTCGAGATCTCCAAGACCAAGCGGCGCACCTGGCGGGCCAGGGCCGGTGTCCGCGTCAGCGTGGACGAAGTCAACTTCACGCTCTCGTGGACCGCGCTCCAGTTCGACAACGAGTCGATGACGTCCTACTTCGGTGGCGGCGATGTCGATGAAGAGGGCGTGTTCGGTGTCGTGAAGTCCCCGGCCCCGGTCGAAAAGGCGCTATTCATCCGGCTGGTGGACGGCATGTCCGAGGTCGATCTGTACGTGGCGAAGGCCGCGATCGGCCCCGGTGGCGAGCTGACCGCCAGCCCGGAGGACTTCGCCGGGTTCCCGCTTGAGGCGGAGGTCCTGGACCACGCCTCGGTCGCGCACCTGGCCGACTGGCTGTCCCCGCTGCTGGGCACGGCCGCCTGATCCGCCCTGTGGGCGCGCGCTGGCAGACCCGCACGCCCGCGGGGCCACCATCCCGCGTCTGCCGACCCGCTTCTGTCTCCTGTGGAGGTCTGCCTTGTCCGACACCCTGACCGCCGCTGCCGCCGAAGCGCAGCGCGATCCCACCGCCCCGATCCTGTCGCGCGTCCTTGCCGGGCGCCGCTGGGACTTCGGAACCCTCGACGTTCGGCCGTCGCAGCTCAAGCGGTACGCCGTACTCGCTGAGATGGTCGCCGGGAAGCGGCCCGACCAGATCACCAACGGTGAGGCGGTCGAGCTGGCCGCCATCGCCGAGGAGATGCTGACCCTCGCCCTCCCGCCGGCCGACAGGGCCGCGTTCGAGGACGCGCCCCTGACCGGTACCGACATCGCCGCACTCGCCGCCGACTACTTCGCGTCCCTCGGTGTCGGCGCGGGGGAATCGTCGGCCTCGCCCGCCTCCTCACGCAACACGCGGAAGCGGTCGAGGCGGACCTCACGGCGCTAGGCGTCGACCTCGGCGACCTGTGGAACGGACGGCTGTCACTGCGCCGCCTGCGCGTCCTGATCACCGAACTGCCGCACACCTCCCGCGTAGCCGTGGCGCTGCGCGGCGGGACCGAGCATGACGGGTGGGATCTTCACGCCCACCTGCTCGCCGCGCTCGTTGACGCGGTACAGGCCAACACGCACGCGGTCATCCAGGTGCAGACCCCGCGGCGCGTGCGGCCACCGGTGCCGGTGCCGCGCCCCGGCACCCGCCAGCAGCGCCGGGTGGTGCGAGTGGCCGACCTACCCGGCGCACGCCCTGCGGCAAAGTGATCTGCAACCGTCCACTTGCGAGGAACTGCTCCAATTGCTGCCATGAGTCCCTTTGAAGTCTGGTCGCTAGTCGCAGCCTTCGTTGGCATCGTCGTGAACATTGTGGTGTTCGCCGCGCTTGCCTGGCAGATTCGGCTGTTGGCGAGACAGGTGAACTTGGCGCAGGAGGCGGTAGAGCTAGACCACGAACGCCGACGCAAGCAGGCGACACAGCAGGCGGTCGACCTGTTCCTCAGCCGACAAGCAGAGCTTCGCCGACGAGGCATACCGTTCGATCATGACATGGAGGGTGTTGCCGAGATTTTGACGCGCGCAGCCGCGGGCGACCAGGGCGCGAACCAGCTCATCAGCGAATACACGAACCTCTGGGAGATGCTCGCGAATTCGGTCCGCTACGACGTCTTGCACCTCGATGTGGTTGATCAGAACTTCGGACGAAGAGCCATCGTCGTAGCCGAGTTGTATCGACCTTGGGCTGACATGATCAGATCAGCGGCCGAGAACCCAGATCTGATGACAGACCTCGACTGGCTGGTGGACAAGATTCGCGCTCGTCGCGGTATCCAGAAGCGCCTGGACGAGACTGATCGCGCCGTTGCGGCAAGGCCACAGTGACGCAGTTGGCCTCTTCGGTGTGACCTGCCCCAACACCGGCCAAGCCAGACGCTAGGGCTGTTCGGGACTGTGTCCGTTGTGACCTGCTTTGCATGAAGGGGCCGAAGGGGCCAGCCCGGCGCGTACCGGGTCCTTCGGCTCCTTCGGCATCTTCACCGTGACCTGCGGCTATTCACCGGCATAGGCCGGGGGTGATCTCCGATGACCTCCCCCGGTGGTGCCGAGGCTTCGCGCCTGGGCGTGCGCGTGCTGCCCGACACGTCGCTGTTCGCGCGGTCGCTGCTGCGTTACCTCGAACGCATCGAGCGCCGCACCGTCGTGCGGCTCAAGACCGACCTCGACGTGGAGCACCTGGTCCGCCAGGCCCGCGAGGTCGCCGACGCCGCAGGTAAGGCCGCCAAGCTCCAGCTCGAAGCCGACGTGGACGGCAAGGGCCTCGTGCGCGAGGCGCGTAAGGCCGCGTCCACCGCCGAGAAGGCCGCCAAGGTCCGCCTGTCGCTGGACCTGGACCCGAAGAAGATCGCCGCCGGGGCCGCGTCCCTGCTGGGCCTGGTCGCCTCCGGCGTGAAGCTCGCCGTTGTCGCCGCCAGCATGGCCGCCGTCGCGGTACAGGCGATCCACCTCGTCGCCGCCCTCGCTCCGGCGGCCGGGGCGGTCGCGTTCATCCCCGGCGTCGCCCTGGCTGCCGCCGCGGGGATCGTCGCGCTCAAGCTCGCGTTCTCCGGACTCGGGGACGCCCTCAAGGGTGATCCGGAAGCGCTCGCGAAGCTCGCGCCGGCCGCGCGGTCGGTGGTGGTCGAGCTGCGCGCGCTCGCGCCCGCCTGGCAAGAGGTCGTGCGCGCCGTTCAGGGCCGGGTGTTCGCCGGGGTCGCCGGGGACATCAAGGGCCTGGCGCAGACGTGGCTGCCTCTGCTACGCGACAAGCTGTCCGGCATCGGCGGCGCGTGGAACTCCGCGTTCCGCGAGGCCGCCGCGCTGGTCAAGACGCCGCAGTTCATCCGCGACATCACGACCACGCTCGACGGGGCCGCGTCCGCCGGGAGCAAGCTCGCCGGAGCGGTCGCGCCGCTGCTGAGCATCTTCGCGACCCTCGCCCCGTTCGCGACGTCCTTCCTCGACTCGTTCGCCGGGGGTGCGGCCGAGGCCGCCTCCTCGTTCGCGTCGTTCCTGTCCTACGCCCGCGACAGCGGCGATCTCGCGGCGTTCTTCCAGACCGTCAGCGACACCCTCTCGCAGATCGGCCGGATCGCGTTGCAGGTCGGCGGCATCCTCGCCGCCGTCTTCAAGGCCACCGAGACCAGCGGCGGCGGGCTGCTCAACAACCTTGAGACCATCCTGACCGAGGTCAACCGGTTCTTGTCGGCCGGTGAGGGCAAAGCCGCCCTCCAATCGATCTTCTCCTCCGTGCAGGCGGTCCTTAAGAACCTGCTGCCGATCATCTTCGACCTGGTGTCCGCACTCGGACCCGGTGTGGAGGCGCTGCTCGGTGAGGACGGTCTCGCCGGAGGGCTGCGCGCCCTGCTGCCCGCCGCGAAGCCGGTCGGCCAGGCGCTGTCCGCCGTGGCCAAGGCCGCCGCGCCGCTGCTGCAACTACTCGGCTCGCTGCTGGCGGTCGCGCTGACGCAGGCGGCCGGGTCGATCCAGGTCCTGATGGCCGAGCTCGGCCCGCTGATCGGCATCGTCGCCCGGACCGGCTCGACGCTGCTCCAGACGCTTCTCCCGGCGCTGACGCAGTTGATCTCCGGCGGGCTTCCCGCGGCGATCGAGCTCGGGACCGCCCTCGCCGAGGCGATAGCGCCGATCGTGCCGATCGCCTCGGAACTCGCGTCGACCTTCGTGCGCGAGGCGATGCCCGCGCTGACCCAGTTGCAGACCGCGCTGAAGGGCGAGCTCGTTCCGGCCCTCGCCGCGGCGGCCCAGCAGCTCGGCGGCGCGCTGATCGACGCGCTCCGACAGGTCGCACCGCAGCTCCCGGCGCTGACACAGGCGGCGGTCGCGTTCGCGCTGGCGTTCGGTCAGATCCTTATCGCCCTTGTCCCGCTGATCCCGATCATCGCGCAACTGCTGGCGCAGATGGTCTCCTCCAAGGGCCTGCAGGTGGCCCTGTCCGTGGTGACCTTCGCGCTGAACACCGCCGCGAGCTCGCTCGGCACCGCCTCCGGCGGGCTGCGCACGCTGATCGGCTGGCTCACCTCGGCCCGAGACTGGGCGCAGCGCACCGGAGCGTCAATCTCCGGCGGGTTCTCCTCGGCGCTGAGCTTCATCGGGTCGATACCGGGCAAGGTCGGCTCGATGTTCGCCTCGGCCGGGTCGTGGCTGGTGCAGGCGGGCCGCAACATCATCCAGGGTTTGATCAACGGCATCTCGGCCATGATCGGCAAGCTCAAGGACAAGCTCTCCTCGGTGACGAACCTGATCCCCGACTGGAAGGGTCCGGCCGAGCGGGACCGCAAGCTCCTGACCCCCTCCGGCCGCTTGATCATGGACGGTCTGATGAGCGGGATCGCCCGCGAGCTGCCCGCCCTACAGGCCCAGCTTGCCGGGATCACCACCGACATCTCCTCCGGCTTCACGGAGGGGATCGAGCGGGTGCAGCCGCGCCAGCCCTCGCCGATCGTCGGCCGCCTGGCGTCGCTGCCGGGCACGCCGACCGAACCCGGCGCCGCCGTCCCGCCGCCGATCAACCTCACCGCCCTTGTCCGGGTCGGTGACGGCCCGGTGCATGAGGCGGTGGAGGCAGCCGTGGCCGACAACCCCGACCGGTTCGCCGCGCACCTGCGCACAGGCGAACGCCAACTCACCCGCAGGGGGTAAACGGTGACCCTGTACCTCGGCCGACCCGGTGCCCTCGTGGAGCTGCCCGACCCCGACCCCGGCGTCACCGCCACGCCGGTGCGCGCCGCCGCCGATCACCAGTTGCTCGGCGGCGGCCGGGTCGTGGACCTGCTGGGCACCCCACGGCGGATCATCACCGCGTCGTGGACCCGCCTCCTCGATGACGAGTACGCGCTGTTGGAAGAGTTCCACTCCGGTGCTCGCGGCTCCGGCCCGTTCGCGCTGCTGCCGTCCGCCGCCCGCTGGAACTACCTCACGACCGGGCAGGCCGCCGCGACGTCGGCCACCGCCAACACGTCCGGGTGGACCGTCACCGCCTCGGAGTCGGTCGCGTCGGTGTCGGCTCCAGTGCTGCGCGGACCCCGTTGCCTGGCCTGGACGGTCCCCGCCGCGCCGACTTCCGGGCTGCTGGCACCCGTCGCGCCCGGCGGTGCGCCAGGGTGGTCTACCCCGCCAGCCGTGGCGTGGTACTTCGCGGCGGCGGTGCGCGCCAGTACCGGAGCTCCGGAGGTGACCGCCCGCCTACGGTGGCTCGACGCTGCCGGAACTCAGCTCTCGATCAGCATCGGGCCGCCGCTGACGATCAGCGCGAGCGGCTGGTTGACGGCCGCCGTGGCGGCCACCGCGCCCGCCGGGGCCGTCTACGTCGTGCCCCGGCTCTACCTCACGGCAGCGACCATCCCGGCGCCCACGACCGTGTACGTCGACACGCCCCGGCTGGGCATCGGCACCTCCGGATCTTGGACACCCGGCCGTGGCCTGCCTCTGGTCACCCTGACAGACCTGACCGACACCTACCCGTGGGCCGACGTCCACGACGCGAAAGCCGTCTTCACGGAGGTGGGCTGATGATCCCCGTATCCCCGGAACTCGCCGCGGCGATCGAGGCACCTGAGCGTCAGCCGATCGTGCGCCTGTCGATCGACTGGGACGACAACGGCCACGGCCCCGCCGGGTCCCTCGACGACCTATCCGCCCGCGTCGAGTCGATCACGATCACGCGCGAGCTCGCCGGGGACCTGCCCGACGAGGTGTCCACCCTCGAAGGGTCGGCCGCCTCCACCTTGGATGTGGCGTTCGGCGCCGGGGACACCGGCACCCCGGCGTCGGCGTACTTCTCCCGCTTCAACACCGCTTCGGCGCTGGCTGGCAAGGAACGCCTCGGCCGACCCGTCACGGCGGACATCGGGTTCGTCACGGCGAACGGGCCGCAGTACGTCCGCCGGTTCACCGGCCGCACCGACGCGTGGACGTCGGCGTCGGCGTCCCGGTCAGTGCGGATGCGGGCACTGGATCTCAAGGAACGCCTGTCGTGGGATGTCGAGCTTCCCGTGATCGCACGCGGTACGGCAGGGCTGAACGCTTCGTGGATCACCCGGGAAGCCCTCGCACGCGGACCGCTGACCCCCTTCGTACCGTCGCCGTTCCCGGAGGCGCTGGACCTGTTCGTCCCCATGGCCGGGACCATGCTGCCCGCCGGGCTGGACGTCGTCCCGAACTACACCGCGCGGATGATCCGCTCCCGGTACGGGTTCCCGCAGACCACGACCGGCACCAGCTTCTCCGACATCACCGCCGAACCGACGTTCGTCCCCGGCCCGTACCTGGGCGGCACCTACGCCGGGCAGGCCCCCGGCGCGCAGGCAGGCAACGCCATCCGCGGCGAGATCACCTACGCGAACACGTTCCAAGGTGACTACATGGTCGGCCGGGTCGAGTTCTGGTTGAAGCGCCGCGCGAACCTGACCGGCGAGAGCGCCAGCGCGTGGAAGGCCGCCGCGATCCTGCCGCACTCCTCCGGCGGCGCCGGAGTCCTGACCGGTGTACGCCCGGACTGGTCGACAGGGTTCGGCTTCTACACCACCAGCCCGGACAGCCCGGCATGGGTGCAGGCCGGACCCACTGTCCCCGCTGACGGGCAGTGGCATTACATCGGCGTCGAGTGGGACGCCGCCACCACACCCGGAACCGTGGCGATGACGTTCCGCCTCGACCACGCCGCCCCGGTGACGGCCACGCACTCGTGGACGCCGGCCTTCCTCGACGTACAGAACCGGTCGTTCCTCTTCCGCACACCGGTTGCTGAGGTGGCCCTGTCCACCCGCACGGACTTCAACGCCCCGCCGTGGCTGATCGACCTCGCCGACACGGTGAACTGCCGCCTGGATCTGTCCACCCTCGAACTCGATGCGGTACCCGATCCCGGGCCGCGCCCGGCGTGGGAGTGGATCAGGCAGCTCGCCGCCGCCGAGCAGGCTGTCACGTTCATCGACGAACAGGGCGTGTTCTGGTATCGCACCGCCGCCCGTATGGCGTCCGGGGAGGCGCAGACGATCGCGCGCACGGTCACCACCACCTCGACCCTGACCGACCTGTCCACCGACGAGCAGCTGACCGCCGTGCGCAACAACATCAAGGTGACGGCCCAGCCGGTCACGATCTCCGGTGCCCTGTCGGTCGTCCAGGCGGTCACCGACGTGATCGAGCTCAAACCGAATCAGTCGACGTGGCTGTACTGGGAGCTGCCCGGCGTGGCCGACGTGCCGACCGCGGTCGCGATCAACCGCCCGTCCGATCCGGCCCCCAACACTGCCGGGTCGTTCGTGTGCGTGGCGTTCAACCCGGCGGGCACGACGACCGGCGCGGCTGACGAGAACCTGCTGTCCACGTTCACCGCCGAAGCGCTGCGCTACGGCGGTGCGACCTACCAGGTCCGTGTGCGCAACAACTCCACCAAGACCGCGTATCTGGCCACGGCGAAGGCGAACACGCCGACCGTGTCCGTCGTCGGCCGGAAGATCACTCTCGGGACGTACACGGTCGAGCGGTCGCCGTTCTACGCCGCAGGTCTTCACCCGAGCATCCGCCGGTTCGGGTTGCAGCGCCTCGCCCTGCCCGCGTCACCGTGGCTGCAACAGCCCCGCATCGCGGACTCCCTCGCTTCCCGGCTCGTGGCCGACCTCCATTTGCCCGTGCCCGTCCTGAGCTCGGTGGAGATCGTCGGAGATCCCCGGCTCCAGCTCGGCGACCGCATCCGCATCACCGACCCCGACGGCCTGGCCCTGGACGGCCATTACTGGATCGTCGGCATCCGCGACACGTTCTCTCGCTCCGGCTACCGCCAGCAGATCACCGCCCGCCGGGCGGCGACGCTGCTCGCCTGGGACACCGGCGTGTGGGACACGAACACCTGGGGGTGACCCGTGCCTGTCTCGTTCGACTACCAGGTGCCTGGCCAGATCGCCACGGCCGCGTTCATCAACTTCCTCGCCGACACCGTGACCGACCACGACGCCCAGCTCGAAGCCGCGACCTATGGCCACTACGCGGGCAAGCTGATCACGGTCGCGGCGACGAAGGCCACCACCGCCAGCACGACCGAAGTCGCGGTCACGGACTACGGGTTCAGCAACCTCGACATCCCCGCCGGCCGCATGGTGGAGTTCGTCGCCCGCCTGCGGGCACAGTCCACCGTCGCCGCCGACGCGGTGATGTTCCGGCTCCGGCAGGGCTCCGTCTCGGGCGCGATCGTCGGTGAGGAACGCCTCCCGCTGATCGCCGCAGCGACCCCGTACGAGCGGGTCCTGACGTTCCCGTGGCGCTCCACCGGTGGCCCGATCACCTGGGTACTGACCGCCCACCGCATCACCGGAACCGGGTCGGTCACCATCACGACCGGCGGACCGACCCTGCCGGGCGCGTTCTACGTCCGCGACCTGGCACCCGACACCGCTTTCACGATCATCTGATCCGCCCTCACCAGGCCCGCCCCACCGCTGGGGCGGGCCTTTCGCATGCCCGGAGGTCACACGCCCCGTGTGGCCCGCCCGCGCGGGCGTGCGCCTCCGCAACAGGAGGTCTCCATGTCCTACGCCCCGCGCACCCTCCTCGATCTGCGCGCCTACCTCAAGCCCAAGACCGGCCTGTCCGACAACGCCCTCGGCATCGTCGGCGACAGCCAGCACGGCAGCGGCTACCACCTCGGTCGCGACCGGCTCAAGCACCGGCTCGACCGCGACTACTCCACCCGCACCGCCCGCGACAAGGCCGGACTGACCGACGCCGCGTCCGCGTTCGACCTCGGCAACCACAAGCGCCTGCGCGAGTTCTCCGTGTGGCTGGTCGCGCAGTGCCGCGCCAACGCCGCCGACACCCGCGACATCCGGGAGGTGATCTACAGCCCGGACGGCCGGACCGTCCTGCGCTGGGACCGCGAGCGGGGCGTGTCCTCCGCCCCGAAGGCGGGTGAGGCGTCGGACTCGCACCGCTACCACACGCACATCTCCTGGTACCGCGACTCGGAGCACCGCGACAAGACTGCCGTGTTCAAGCGGTTCTACGTCTCGGCCACCCCGCCACCAGCCCCGGCACCGAAGCCGCCGGCCGCGCCGAAGTGGCCCGGCCGACTGCTGCGCTACCGCAAGGGCAAGCCGCAGATGCACGGCGCCGACGTGCTCACCTGGCAGAAGCGCATGAAGGCACGCGGCTGGCGCATCGACGCGGACGGCTGGTACGGGCCGCAGTCCGCCGCCGTCTGCCTGGCCTTCCAGACCGAGAAGCGCCTGACCCGAGACGGCATCGTCGGCCCGCAGACCTGGGCCGCCGCCTGGACCGCACCCGTCACCAACACCTGAGCGGAGCCGCCCCATGTCCGCTGACCTGATCCCCACGATCGTCGCCCTGTGCGGCGCCGGTGGGCTCCTGTCCACCCTGCTCGGCTGGGCACTTGGGCGCAGGCGGCGGCAGATCGACATCGCCAAGCTCGCCACCGACATCGCCGCCGAACTCCTGTCGGAGATGCGGACCGAGATCGACCGCCTGACCGAACGCCTCGCACAGGCCGAACACGAAGCCGACCAGCTCCGCGCCGAGCTGGCCGCAACCCGCACCGAGCTGGCCGCCATGCGAGACCGCCAGCCCTAACCCGAAGGAGATCCCCTTGTCGGACTACCTCGCCTCGCTGATCCGGACCATCGTCCCGGTCGGCGTCGGCTCCCTGCTCGGCCTCGCCGCGGAGCACGGCATCACCATCGACGCCGACTCCCGCGCCGCGCTCACCGCCGGACTGATCGCCCTGGCGACCGCGACCTACTACGCGGCCGCGCGGGGTGCCGAGCACTCCACCCGCCCGTGGCTGGCGTGGCTCGGCCGCGTCCTGCTCGGCGGCATCGCCGTCTCCCCGGTCTACGTCGAGTCGACCCCGGCCGACCTCGACCGCTACGGCGATTGACCAACATGACTGCGCCCCGCCCGTACCTCAACCGAGGACGGGCGGGGCGCTATCGGCGTTTACGGCTACAGGCCGCGGTGCGCAGCCCAGCGGCGGGCGGCGTCGGCTACCTCGCCTTTCCAAGGCTGCGGATCAGCGGCGCTTATCTCGTCCCACAGCGCCACATGCGCCGCGACCAGCGTCGACACCGCGTCCTCGCTGGCGCTGGCATAGGCGGGCAGCGTCTCGGCCCACAGCTCCGCGTCCTTGGGCTCATGCCCGGCGCGGATCATGTGCAGAGCCGTGCAGGCGGTGTCGATCCACGCCGCGCCCAGCGTCGGCCATGCCCAGTCGATCAGCCGCGCGGTCGACCCGATCAGGATGTTGTGCGCCTGCATGTCGGTGTGCGCGATCGTCTGCCCGTCCAGCAGGCCCGCCCCCGCGCCCGCGTACTTGGCGAACCGGTCGGACATCGTGCGCAGCACCACGCCTTCCGAGGGCGGGACCGCAGCCAGGGTGCGCAGCATGTCCGCGATCAGCGGCAGGTCCGGCGAGTTCGGCGACAGGTCGGCGTGGCGGTGACCGTCGAGGTAGCGGAAGCCGAGCACGTCCCATCCGGCGGCCGAGATGTGGAACATCAGCGGCGCGGACAGCTCCCGCACGCTCGGGTTGACCAGCGCTTCATTGGCTTGGGTCCACACGGCACGGTTGTGGTCGTCGGGTACGCCCTTGAGGAAGTACCGGTCACCGTGTGCGGTCTGCATGACCATCCCGACGAGGCAGTTGCTGCCCGAGTTCATGTGCTGCTCGCTGGCGAAAGGGCCCGTCTCGGTCTCGATCAGCCGCCGAAGCTGCTCGGGCAGATCCGCCCAGCCCACGCGAGTGTTCATCCTCTATCCCTTCCGCGTGCCGACCCGAGACGACCGGTCACGCTACCCCACACGAGGGGGTGGCCCCGGCCGAATCGGCCGAGACCACCCGTGCGTGTCCGTACCCGTGGATCAGTACGGCGCGTCGTCTCCGGCGTTGCACGAGCACTTGTTGTTCGCCAGGACGGTCTGTTCGACGTTGACGAACTCGATCGCGGTCACCTCACGCGGCGGCTCGGGCCGCTGCGACAGCGCGACCATGACCGGAGCCGGACGCTCCGGGGCCAGTGTCGGTGCCATTGATAATCACCTCCCCACTCTCTCGGTGCTGGCAGTAGCGCTCCATCGGCGACTTCGCCTTGCGGTAGAGCTGCACCAGCGGCATACAGGTGCCGCACGTCCCCTGGACGCCGCACCCGCTACACCCGCCTTGCCTGGCCAGCAGCCCGTCAGCGATGCCGCCGAGTCGGCGCAGACCCTCCACGCCTTCGGCGAGAAGGTCGATAGCGGGGTCCCGGCCGATCTTGCAGACCGACGCCTTGCCGTGCGGGTCCACGTGGAAGAACGTGTGCCCGGCGTTGCAGCCCGCGAAGGGCTTGCGCTTGGCGATCAGCGGGATCGACTGCACGGCGAGCGGGCTCCCGTCGCCCTGGATCGTCGGGGCCATGTTGCTGAACACGTGGTACGGCACGCCCAGCCCTTCGGCCAGGGCGCGCATGCCGTCCACCTCGGTGTCGTTGGTGGTGGTGGCCAGCAGGTTGAAGTTCATCGGCAGCCCGGCCTCAGCGCCGGCCGTGATCCCGCGGTGGAACTTGTCGAACGCGCCCCGGCGGCGCACCAGCGCGTCATAGCTCTGGGCGGTCGCGCCGTACACGCTGATCGTGAGGTGGTACGCCGGCCGCTCCCGTAGCAGGTCCAGGACCTCCGGCTTCCACAGCCGGGACGCGTTGGTCGAGATCGAGATCATCATCCCGAGGTCCCACGCGTGCCGGTAGCTCTCCATGAACAGCGGGTCAATCAGCGGCTCCCCGCCCGTCATCTGCAACCAGACGACCCCCACGTCCCGCAGGACGTCGAGCATCTGGACCCGCTGGTCCCAGTCCATGCCCTCGAACTGCTTGAGCCCGAGGTAGCAGTGCTCGCAGTCGTAGTTACAGCCGAGGTTGAGCTCCCACGTGGCCCGCCCGTACCCGAGCTGCCCCGGCTGGCGGACCTTCACCGTCTCGTTGATCGGCTGGCCGATCAGGTCCATCTGCCAGCCCGCGCCCGCCGCAGCCGACAGCCAGTCGGGCACCCCGCCGTTGCGGGCCGACACTTCGCGTAGTTCGTCGTAGTGCCCGGCGGGGATACGCATCCCCTGTTCGCTACCGGGCCGCAGGATCAGATGCCCCTCGTCCAGGAACGGGGCGGCGATGAGCTTGTGCACGTCGAACACCTCTCGGTGGAGGGATGGGTCCGGTCCTTAGAAGCGCCGAACGACCGGATGGCGCGCGTGCCGTCACAGGCGACGGCGGTAGAAGTCCCGATTCACGTCATCACCCCCTCCCGGCGTACGGCCTCCTGAGCGGCCAGGTGCGCCACCACACGCGGGTAATGGCGAGCCGCGTCCCGGACGCGGGCACGCCCGCCCAGGACGTCCCGGAACACGTCGCGCCCGTCGTCGTGCGCGGCCGGGAGCACGAAGTCATCGCCGCCGCGCTCCAACAGCGCGATGTCGGCCGGGAAGACCGCCGGCCGTACCACGACGAACGACACCGCCGGACCCGGCAGCCTGCGCCCATGCTGGTCGGCCTGCGCCCGATCACGCACGAACGCACCGAACATCAAACCGGCCCCCGCGTACAGCCCTTGAGCGACGGCAACCGGAACGCACAGCAGCTCATCGGCATCCTCGGCAGACGGCGGCCCGAACACCGCCACCCCCGCACAGGCCAGCACCCCGGATCGGCCCCGCCGTTGCCGCACATCCTCTGCCGCCTCCACCAGTAGCTCGAACACGTACCGGCCGTATCGCGGTCCCGACTCGCAACTCCACCAGCGCAAGAACCCGTCACCGAGCACGTCGACCAGCGCCGTGCAGTGCCGCGTCACCCGGTCCAGGTACGCGCCGAGGCTGTGGTGAACGGTCCCGACATCGGTGGTCGGCGGGTGAAGGCGCCGGAACGCTATCCCTGCGTAGGCGGTCGTGTTCACCGGTCGGCCTCCCGCGCTCGGATTCGCGCCAGGCCTCGCCAGTAGTCGGCCATCGTGTTGTCACCGCCGCACGCGACCGTGAGTCCCTGCCGCGCCAGCAGGTTGCCAGGACACGGCCATGCCATCTGGCACGACGGGCACGGCGCATCATGGTCGGCTTCATGGTCGGCGAACAACTCGCGAGCCATGGACCACATCACCAGGTCTGCGCCGCCCGGCGGGTCGATCGGCGGGTTATCCAAGTCGAGCTCGACAGCGGGTGCCTTTAGGGTCATAGAAACCTCACTGGTGATGTGTGAAAGGGCTGGTCACCCCGCCGGACGGACTCGTCGGCCGCGCCCGGCGGGGGAGCTTAGGCGATGGCGTGGGCAGGTCGCCGACGCGCGACCAACTGACGCCAGAAGCGGTCACGTCGCCGTACGCGAACCGGCGCGGGCGCGGCGGCGCTCGCAGCGGGGGCCACGGTCGGCATCACCCGTGTGTCACCGAGAAGGGTCTGTAGCTCCCTCATGGCTGCTACGGATCGCTCCTCCATGACGTCAGCAACGTTGCACGGCAGGGAGCTGCCGCACGAGCACAGCCCGCCTTTGGGCGCGTGAACGCTGGCGATGTACCCGGCGGTGAACAACGTCTGCCGGGCTCTCGCTTCGGGGTCACTCGCACTTCGCGCGTACGTCGCCCACGGACACGGATGGATGGCGAACCGGCAGTATGTCTCCTCGCACGCCAAGCACAAGCCGTCACGCCCGGCGACGTGAGCACCGATCGAGGGCGGCAGGATGACCCCAAGTGCATTACTGGTTTGAACTGCGGCGGCCATCGTCAACCTCCCCATATACACGGTGACTTCCGTGGATATGACGGTAGGTACCGGGACGGTCGCAGGCCAACGAACTTGCGAGAACTTGCGCGCTACTCCAACTCGGAGAGTGCATGGTTGATGAGTTCGCGTGCCGCCCTGCCGGTCACGGCCATGCGGGCTAGCGTTGCGAAGGTCTCCAGGTACATGCTGATCTCGCGGGGATTGGTGATGGTCAAGAAGGCCGACACCAGCTCGACATGCGCCTGGAACTCATCATGAACATAGAAGGATTCAACCGCCCAACGATCGGTACGGTCGATAGCGAAGGGGATGATGCTGATGCTGACTGAGGGAACTGACATCACCCTGAGAAGATGGCGTAACTGGGCTTCGAGGACGGCAGGACCGCCGACTTGGTACCGGAGGGCGGCAGATTCAAGGACGAACGCGAATCGGTGCTCTCCCTCGTAAAGGATTCGCTGCCTTGCCATCCGTTCCTCGACAGCCTCCGCAACGTCATCCACCGGAACTTGACGGCGGCGCCGAAGAGAGTCGAGCACGGCCGTCGTGTACTCGGGCGTTTGCAGTAGGCCGGGGATCATCGAGGCGCAGTAGGATCGAAAAATCTTAGTTCGCTCGTAGACCTCGCGTACGGCCACGTTGAGCTGCTTCAATCCTTGGCGTTCAGCGCGTCGCCAGTCAAGCCACATCATCGCTGCCGCCCGAAGCTCGGCGACAAGCTCTGAGACTAGGTGCTCAGCCGAGCAAACCTGGCACCACTTCGTGACGTCAGATTCGCTCGGCTCGGCGATGGCGCTTTCGATACGGCTTGTCTTGGACTCATGCCAGCCAGCCCGGCGAGACAGCTCACGCTGTGACAAACCTGCACTTCTGCGGACGTCTCGCAATCTGATGGCGAAAGCCTTCCGGGCAGCTTGTGCACTAGACGACGAGGTGCCGGAACCCTGGATGGACACGTTCGGTCTTGCTTAGGACAGACTGAAGTCGGAGTGGTCGACAGCCCTTGCCCATGCGGCGCTGAAAGCCGATGAACACAGCTTCACGGCCTCTGGTGCTTCTGTCACCTCGTTAGCAACAAATGACCCATCGCCCGCGAAGTGACCAAATTGAACAACTCGGTCATCAAAGATCCAAGCATCGTTTCCCGGAAGAGCAAGATCGGAGGCTTCCCGCCGGGGAAGCCAGCGGATCAATTCGCCGGCCGCGATGTTTACGGCGTCCGTAACCGCGTGCTCGAACCTGATGTACCTAGAGACGGGCACGCTGACAACTCGGACTCGCTTAATGACCACTCCGCGCTGTACAGCCGCTCGCATTCGCTCGCTGTGGTCGCGATATGCCGCAATCGCGGCGTCGACGTTGCCCGCTTCCCACGCCTTGTAACCTGGGTCTTCCGTCATGTAGCCGTCGCGGAACTCCAACTTGAGCGCGGTTCGGTTGCAGGCATCGAGAAGATCAGCGAACTTCAGCCCCACTGCACGCCTCCATGATGATCTCCACCATCCGGGCTGGCAGACGGACGACTGACTCCGAGTCCAGAAGCGGGCTGCGCTCGTTGATCCACTCCAGGGTGGCTGGATCAACGACAGTCGCGCCCTGGAAGAAGAAGTCGCCTGTTTCGTGGTCCCGGAATACTGCCGGGCAGTTGTCGCCCGGGTTGTCAGGGTCTTTCCCGTAGAACCGTAATGCCATCGCCTGCTCCCCTCAACGGTGTTGCGAATACTTGCACCATATCGACAAGTTGGCATGTCGGGGAGATGTCGTTCCGTTCTGTAACGGTATGGTTGCCATCGGATCTCGTCCCTTGGCCCAACTGCCGCATGCCACAGGTACCTCTTACGGCCGAGGTTTCAGGACCTCGGACGTAGCGGTCACCTAACCAGGGGTGCCGCTAACGGTCGAGAGTTGCGGTGTGCGGCCGTTAGCGGCTACCCTTCATCGTGCAGCGCGATATAAGATCGCGTAAAGCGAAGGAGGAGTGATGGCGGTCCAGGAACCCAAGACGCAAGATCCAATTCTTGAGCTGGTTGCCCGCCTGCTCGCCGGTCAGGCAACCCGCCGACCGGATCAATGGGTGGCATTCATCTACGCCCGATGCAGCTCGGACCCGCTCGGACGCGGGAAGTCGGTTGAACGCCAAGTTGAGGACTGTTGGCTCGATTGTGAGCGCAACGGCTGGCACGTCGGCGGGATCTACGTGGACAACGACCGGTCCGCGTCCAGCTTCGCGCGCAAGGACCGGGAGGAGTACAACCGGATGGTCCTCGACCTTCGGGCGAACCCGGTCAATGTGCTGGTTTGCTGGGAGGCCAGTCGAGCGACGCGTGATGTCCGCACGTACCTCGACTTGGCGGATCTCTCGCGCGAGCAGGACCTCCGGTGGTACTTCAACGGCACGATGTACCACCTTGAGGACGAAGATGACGAGTTTCGGGCCATGCTCGACGTATCCCTGAACCACCGAGAGGTGCGCAAGCTGTCCCGCCGCGTCCGGGCGGGCCTCGCAAAGTCAGCGCGTGACGGCCTGCCTCACGGCGGACCGATCCCCTACGGCTACGTGCGGCGCTATGACGAGAGGACTCGGGAGTTCATCGCTCAGGACATCGATGACAAGCCGCGTCGGGCAGTCAGCGCGGAGGGCGTTGAGATCATCTACAACCCGGCAGACATCATGCGGGAGATCTTCGACCGCATGGCATCGGGGGACTCGCTGCACATGATCATGAAGTCCCTCAACGAACGCGGTATCCCGTCACCAGCTGGGAAGACGTGGACAACTCAGCGCGTGCGGGGGATGTGTCTGAACACGACGTATATCGGTTGGCGCACTCTCAAGGGGGCATTTGTACGCGAAGGCGTGTGGAAGGGCATCGTCGCCGAAACGACCTTCAACACGGTAGCGGCGAGGCTGGAGGACCCTTCCCGTAAGACGAACTGGCGGAAGGGCAACAAGGCCGTGCATCTTCTCTCGTTCATCGCGCGGTGCGGCAAGTGCGGAGACAAGCTGAGGACGGGTGTCCGCAAGGACAAGCGCGGGCGCTACTACCAGTACCGCTGCGACGGGAAGGGATGCGTGGCAATCCGATGCGAGAAGCTGGACGCGTACGTGGAGACCCTGCTGATCGCTCGCATGTCGGACCCGAAGACTCTTGAGTGGCTGGTCCGGCCCGACGACACGGCAGCGCGTGAGAGTGCAGAGCGGGCGGCTGCCCTGCGAGGCACCATCGAGCAATGGAAGGCAAAGGCCAAGACGGGCAGCATCGGACCCGACGAGTACGACGAGATCGTCAGCGGTCTTCATGCTGAGGTCGCGCGTCTTGAGGCCAAGGCAGCTCCCGTATATGTGCCGTTGCCGCTGCGGTCGCTGGTGAGCGAGGACGCTGCGGAGACCTGGGACGGCTTGCTCCTGGCCGCGAAGCGCGACGTGCTAGACGTCGTGATGGGCATCGACCTACTTCCTGCGAAGACGGTCGGCGGCCGCGGATTCGATCCCGACCGGGTTCGTGTCACGTGGCTCCTGGACGGACGGAAGGTCGCGAAGCAGAGCACAGGCAAGCCGTCTGCCGCTCATGGCGGCGGAGCGAAGGTGCCACGCCAGCTAGCCCGCACGTCCTGAACGTCGAAGGCGGAGGCCCCGGACAGTCGAAGTGTCCGGGGCCTCTACGCGTCCGAGCTTAGGCGTTGCGGCCGACGAGGCGAAGTCCTGCGCGAGGGCGCGGCTGCTGGGCAAGGTAGTTGAGCTTGGCCCGCACGGCGGTCGGAGGGACGTCGAAGAAGTGGGCGAGGGCGCCAACGCCACCGCTCAACTGCGCGTACGCCTCGTTGAACGCGCCGTCAGGAAGCAACCGGGCGAGGGCGATCATCTGCACGTCGGTGCCGTACTGCGGGTTGCGCCCGTAACGGCGCAGGTCCCGTTCGGCCAGCGCCTCCGCGACGGCCACCCTGATCTCCGGCTCCGTCAGGCCGCCGTGGACCAGGATCATGCCGGTCGCCTCGTCGTAGACGTTGCTGGCACCGATGTTCGCTGGGGCAATCCCCAGGCCCTCGCCGAGCGCGGTCGCGATCGGTCTGTACCCCTCTGCACTCACTTGCCTTACCTCCACGCGGTCCCCGTGCGGTGCCCTCAGAGCACCTTACTCGAACACGCGTTCTAAAAGCGTGGTCCGAGCCTTGATCATAAGACCGCCTGCAACACTCGCGCGCCCTACAAATGGGCAGTGACCTGCCCGGACTTGAGGGTTGTTGACAGGACAATGGGGCGTCTGCCGCTATTGACCCACTGCGTGCCGGGCTATCGCTTTGTCTGCTCGCTCCCGCGCCGCGCGAGCCACGGCCGCAATGTCGTCGGCCCTGCTCTCCGCGGGTACGGCGGCCAAGAGGGCGGAAATCACCGCCATCACGGCCTGCTTGCCCTGCTCGGTGAGTTGGTCCACCTCACGCGGCAGTCGCCGGCCGAACTCGGAGACCTCGGCGTTCGGGTCGCGCATGTCGAAGCCGAGCCCCTGGGCAGCACCCATAATGACCTCCCGCGGCGTGACACCCATGCCTGCGGCCAGGCCGGTGATGGTGTCCGGCTCGGGGAAGTCGGAGTTTCGGCCGTTAGCGAACTTGGAGACGTTGGACTGCGCTAGGCCGCCGTCTTCGGCGATGCGCGTCAGGCTCCTGCCGCCGGCCTTCGCGGCGGCGATCATCTCGGCGAGGGTTCGCATCGTCGTTTCTCCAGGTCATCGCGTGTCGCGTTGAGTGTGCACGTGTCGTGTACCCGCGACAGGTTACGACAACCGAAGTTGCTCGGGCATCTGTACGACTGCCGCGTCACACGCAAGATCGCTTGACCGTCCTTGCGGCTCCGACATACGTTCTAGCCTGTCCAACACGCTAAGCGATGAGCAATCGCGCTAAGCGATCGGGAGGGGTGGGACATGTCCGAAGACCGTACGACCGTGCGCGAGCTGCGCGCCCGGTACGCCGAGCAGTTCGCCGACCAGATCCGCGAGACCGTGGACCAGGCGCCGCCGTTCACCGCCTCGCAGTTGGCGTTCATGCGCCGCTGCGTCCGCAGCCGCCGCGCCGAGGCGGTGACCCGATGACCGCGACCGCCGTCGCCGCACCTGCCGGGTTCCCCGGCATCTCGACCGAGTGCGTCCAGGACTGGCACGAGGACTGCACATACGTGCGGTGCGCGTGCGACTGCCACACCGGGCCGAGCGTCACCTCCCGGCAGCGGGCGATCCTGCGCGCCGTTGAGGACCACACCAGGGCGCACGGGTACGCGCCGAGCCTGCGCGAGATCGCCGACGTGATCGGCGTGAAGTCCGTGGACACCGTGGCCTACCACGTGCGCCGGATGGTCGTGCTCGGCCTGCTGACCCACGCCGCGGGCAAGGCCCGCACCCTGTCCATCCCCGCCGGCCGCTAACCGCCTGGCTCCCGTCCTTCGCCCGCTCGCACCGTGCCCGGTGCCGAGCCGATGAGTGCTGCCCGTTCCTTGACAACTCCACAGCGGACAACGCCAGAAACGCGCCTCACCTGCGGGTGGGGCCGCGCCGCTCCCCGCGCATCCCGCGGCGGGGCGCCGGTTCGAGACCGGGCGGCGCACGACACCACCAACACGAGGGAGGCCCATCGGTGAACGAGATTAAGACGTTCGTGTTCCCCGACAGCGGGGAGCAGATCCAGACCGTCAAGCGCGACGGCGGGGTGTGGCTGGCGGCCCCGCCGATCGCGCGGGCGCTGGGCTACCGGCAGGCCGGGGACATGCTGCGGCACCTGGACGACGACGAGAAGGGCACGCACACAGTGCGTACCCCCGGCGGGGACCAGGAGGTCACCGTGATCACGGAGTCCGGCCTGTTCCGGGCGCTGGCGGCCCGGCGGGTCGGGTGGGTCAAGGACCCGGAGATGCGGGCGCGGGTCGAGAAGTTCCAGCGCTGGGTGTTCGCCGAAGTCCTCCCTGCCGTGTTCCGCGATGGCGGGTACGTGGCCCCGTGGGCGAGCCCGGACCAGCTCGACCAGATCGTTAGCCGCGCGGAGGCTCAGGCGCGGGTCCTGCGGGCGCTGGGCGGGATCGCGGACCCGGCGTGGCTTGAGGCCAAGGCCCGCCACATCGCCGCCCGCGCGATGGGGGAGGAGCCGGAGATCGACCCGGCCCGCTGGCCGCTGACGATCGGGGAGTACCTGGCCGACAAGGGCATCCAGGGGCCGACGCTGCGCAGCGTGTCCCCGGTGTTCGGCAAGCTGGTCAAGACCTACTACCGGGAGCGCTACGCCGTCGAGCCCGCCCAGGTGGAGCGGTTCATCGACGGGGCGCTCCGGATGGTCGCCGGTTACACCGAGGCGCACCGGGACCTGATGGACCGGGCGTGGCGGTCGCTGACCGATCGGCGGCTGCTGGTCGAGGTGATCGGGTGAACGCCGAACGACTGGGCTACCAGGCGGGGCGGCGGCGGGGCCGGGTCATGCTGACGCACCCGGCCACCGGGTGGCGCATCTCGATCAGCGGCGAACCGGACGAGCTGGCGCGGGTGATCCTGCGCGCCGCCGCCAGCGACCGGCCCGGCGCCGAGGGCGTGCACGTCCACCGGGCGCACCCGCTGCGGGAGGAGATGGCCGCGATCATGCGGCGGAAGCCGAGGCCCCGGTGAACGCTAACCGGGACAAGGGCATCCGCGCGGAGCGCGCTGTGGTCGCCTACCTCAAAGCCCACGGGCACCCGCACGCCCGCCGAGCCCTCGCGGGTCCTGCCGGGGACGTGGGCGACATTGAGGGGACGCGGGCGGTGTGGGAGGTCCGCGATCGGGGACAGGTCCGGCTCCCGTCGTGGCTGGCAGGCCTGGACGCCAAGACGGTGCGGGCCGGGGTGCCGGCCGGGCTGCTCGTGCTGAAGATGCCGGGGCTCGGTGCCCCACACGCGGGACTGTGGCCGGTCGCGATGCGGCCCGGGACGTGGGGTCGGCTGACCCGGATGCTGCCACCCGCGTACGCCTCGGTGATCGACGTCGACGCCCGCGGCGGGCTCGACCTGGAGGACGTGATGGTCCGCGCGATGGACCGGCGCACCGAGATGTGCGCGTGGATCGGCGCCGCACGGGTGTCACTGCGCTCCGGGCTGGTCGTGCACATGACCACCCTCGAAGCCGCTGCCTCGCTCGTGCCGCCGGTCACCAGCCAAGACGACATGACGAAGGGGGAACGGTCATGACCACAACCACGGAAGGCCCGCCGGTGCGGGAGGCGATCCTCGACGTGATGATCCGCGTCGGCGCGGTCGGCAAGGGCGACTACAACCAGGGGCAGAAGTTCAACTTCCGCGGCATCGACGCCGTGTTGAACGCCGTCGCCCCGGCCCTGCGCGCGGCGCGGGTGATCGTGCGGCCGGAGTACGAACCGGCCACGGTGCACTACCTCGAATCCGGAGGCGGTAAGCGCCAGGTCCACGCGCTCGTGCACGCCCGGTTCGAGTTCATCGGCCCTGCTGGGGACTCCCACATGGTCCAGGTCAACGGGGAGGCGATGGACACCGGCGACAAGGCGGTGAGCAAAGCGTCCTCGGTCGCGTTCCGGACCGCCTTGATTCAGGCGCTCGCATTGCCGACCGACGAGCCGGACCCCGACAGCCAGGTCTACGACATCGGCGCCGCGCCCGCCGAGGACTCCCCGTCGTCGCTGCGCGCCCGCATCGCCTCGGTGGTGCAGGCCAAGGGCTGGACTTTGGAGGACGCCGCATCGGACTTCACGGCCCGGATGAAGGCCGACATCCGCGACGCCGATGCCGACACCCTCCGCGCGTACCTGGACAAGATCGGCGGTGAGGGCAAGTGACCGGGGAGATCGTGTCGCTTCGTGACGCCGCACAGCGGCTCGCCATCCTGAAAGTGCTGCGCGAGCGCGTCAATCACGCCTACGACCTGGCCCGCCACGAAGCCGAGCGGCTGATGGCCGACGGGGACCGGCTAACGGTCGCCCTCGACGGTCACAAGCTCGGGTCGGTGACCGCCGTCGCCGGTGGGGTCAAGGCCCGCATCACCGACGAACGCGCGTTCACCGCCTGGGCCACCGAACGCCGGCCGTTGGAGATCGTGACCAGCGTCCGGCCGTCCTACCGGGACGCGCTGTTGAAGCGGATCGCCGAGGATGCCGAGCCTGGCGACCCACCGGCCGACCCGACATCCGGCGAGTTCATCCCCGGTGTGGAGATCGTCGGCACGGGCGGGTACCTGCGGGTCCTGCCGGTCAAGGACGCAGCCGCGTTGCTGCTGCCACGGCCGGAGGCGGTCCGGGCCGCGATCACGCCAGCGCTGGGCGGGGAGGACGACCGGTGAGCGTGGTCTACCTGCGAGACGACCCCGACCGCGCGCCGCGGCTCACGCCGGCCGACCTCGCCCCGCCGGACACCGTGCGGGAGCTGCCAGCGGCGAGCCGGATGGAGAAGGGCTGCGGCTGGGCGCTGGTCGTGTACGCCGTCGTGGTGGCGGCGGGTCTGCTGGCGTGCGCGGTCGGCGGTGCGGTGTGGGTGTGGACGGCAGCGCTTTCCTGAACCCGGCCGACCCGTGGGCGGCGTCGGCGTTCGGCCGCCTGGTTGAGCGCTGGCACGCGCACGTCGAGTGGGAGACCGAGTTGGCCCGCTCGCAGGGCTACGCAGCCGGGTACGCCACCGCCAACGCCGAGACCGTAGCCGCGCTGATGTTCGCCCTCGGCGGGCCGGACGCCAAGACGTGGCGGCAGGCCGTCGAGCGCCATCACCGCGTGCTCGACGGCCGCCGC
>NZ_JBFAOU010000063.1:0-42222 GCF_040675365.1 Catellatospora sp. NPDC049609
CGTCCTTCCAGTCCCGCTTGGTGAGCTCGGTCGGGCGCTCGGGCGGCCCCAGAAGTTGTCGACCGCGCAGCAGAGTAAGTCCGCGGCCGTCGTCGTGGCTCGCGCTCGAGGCGAGAGTACCGCCGTCGTCGCTGCTCGAACTCAGGGTGAAGGTGCCGTCGTCGCTGCTCGGGCTCAGAGCCGGAGCGCCGCACTTTCCGCTGCTCGGACGGACGGGTGGAGCGTGACACTGTCCGCCGCCCGCGCGCGGCCTGGTGACGCCGTGCGGGTCACCGGCGCGAACTGGCCCGCGGGGCAACTGGTTCAGCTCGTGACCTGCGGGGAGCTGGCGCTGCCGGGATCGTCCTCGTGCGACATGCGCGCGGCGCTGGCTGCCGCCGTGGGACGCGACGGCGGCTTCGCGGTCTCGCTCACCGTCGGCGAGCCGCCCCGGCCGTGCCCGTGCGTGGTGCACGTGTCCGCGGTCGGCGCCGGGGGCGGCGGCCATGTCGACGCCCCGATCGAGATCTCGGGCCACCCCACGGGGCCGGTGCCGAGACCCGCCCGCACCCCCACCAGCCTCGAGGTCGTGGAGGCCCGCCTCACCGGCGGCGGTTCGCTGCCCGCCTGGCTCGGCGCACCGCACGAGCGCACCCTCGTCTACACCGTGCGCAACGCGGGCACGCAGACGCTTACCGGGGTGCCGCTGACCGTGCGCGTCGGCAACGGCGCCGATGCCGTCGCCACCCCGCCCACCGGCGAGTTGCGCCCGGGCGAGACCCGCACCTACCAGGTCGCCGTGCCGATCCCGTTCGCGGCGATCGGGGACTACCCGGTGACCGCCGAGCTGGGCGGGCTGGGGCAGGCACGGGCCGTGCATCGGGCGTACCCGTGGGGACTGGTGCTCCTCAACCTCGTCGGCCTGATCATGATCGCGCTCGGGGTACGCCGGCTGCTGCGCCGACGGCGTGTCCGGGGTTACGGCCCGCAGCTCGCCGTTGACGGGGCGGTGCTGCTGCCCGCCGTGGTTCGGCTGCCCGACCTGGGGGCGTACCTCGTCTTCGACGACGCGCCCGGCGCGGGCCGGATGCGGCGCCTGGCCGGTGGGCGGCTGACCCCGGAGGACCTGCGCCGCCTGCTGGAACGCGAGGCGCAGCAGCCCACCGCCGTCGTCGACCTCGCGGCGCTGGACGCCTTCCTCACCTCCCGCGAAAGCAGGTGACCATGGACAGGTCGACGGCACTGCGCGCGGCCGCCGCGGCGATCGCGGCGGCGGTGGCCTTCACCGGCTGCTCGGCCGTCATGCCCGGCGCGCTCGACGGCGGCCCACGCGGCACGGCGGTGACCGGCACCGGCCCCGGCGTCACCGACACCACCGTGAAGGTCGTGTTCGTCGGCGTCGACCTCGGCACCACCGGCAGCAGCCTCGGCTTCCGCACCGCCGACGCGGGCGACCTGCCCGCACAGGTCAAGGCGCTGGAGACGTACGTCAACGCCAACGGCGGCATCGCCGGGCGGCGCATGCAGGCGATGTTCCGCAGCTACGAGGCCAGCAACGACTCCCCGGCCGCCGAGGAGAAGCTCTGCAACCAGATCACCCAGGACGACCAGGCGTTCGCCGTGGTGCTCACCGGGCAGTTCCAGGCCAACGCCCGCCCCTGCTACGCCCAGCGCCGTACGCTGATGCTCGACGCGACGCTGGTCGCCACCGACGACGCCACCTACGCGCGGCTGTCGCCCTACCTGTGGTCGGCCAGCTACCCCAGCTACGACGAGTTCGTCGGCGCGCTGCTGCGTACGCTGTCCGAACAGGAATTCTTCGCCGGAGTCGACGGCGCGGGCGTGGTCGCGGCGGACACTCCGGTCAATCGCGCCGTGTATCAGCGGCTGGCCGAGCCCGAGCTGACCCGGGTCGGGATCACGCCCACCGTGTCCTGGATCGACACGACCGACCTCGGCACCCTGAACGCGGGGCTCAACCAGGCCGTCGTCGACTTCCGCAGCAGGGGGATCAGCCGGGTGCTGTTCCTGGGGGGCGCCCGGCTCGCGTCGTTCTTCCTCACCACCGCCGCCGCGCAGAGCTACACCGCCCGGTATGCCGTGTCCAGCTTCGACAACCCGGCCTTCCTGGTGAACAACCCCGAGACCATCCCGGTCGCGGCCCTCGACGGCATGCTCGGCGTCGGCTTCAACCCCAGCCAGGACGTGCCCGACAGCCGCTTCCCGTTCCCGGGCGGCGACGCCGAGCGGGCCTGCCTGGACATCTTCGCCGCCGCCGGGCAGACCTTCCGGACCCGGGAGAACGCGCGGGTCGCCTTCACCTACTGCGACGCCGCGCTGCTGCTGCACGCCGCTGCGAAGGACCTCGGGCCGAACCTCAACGCCGCCGCATTCGCGCAGGCCGCCGCCGGGCTCGGCGACCGGTTCACCCCCGCCGCCGGCACCCGCGGGCTGCTCGGCGGCGAGCGGCGCACCGTCGGCGACGGCTACCGCGTGCTCGCGTACGACACCGGGTGCTCCTGCTTCACCTACCGCGGCGAGGAGGTGCGCTTTGCCCGCTGACGCGCTGTCGGTCACCGGCGTCGAGGCCGCGTACGGCCCGGTGCAGGTGCTGTTCGGGGTGGACCTGCGGGTCGCGCCGGGCGAGCTGGTCGGCCTGTGCGGCCCCAACGGCGTCGGCAAGTCCACGCTGCTGCGGGTGCTGTGCGGCCTGCACCGCCCGAGCGCCGGGCGGGTGGACCTGCTCGGCGCCGACGTCACCGCCGTCTCCGCCGTGCGGCGGGTGCGGCTGGGCCTGTCCACCGTTGTCGGCCAGGCCGCGTTCGGGTCGCTGTCCGTGCTCGACAACCTGCGCCTGCACGGGTACGCCGTCGCCCCGGCCCGGTCCCGTGAGGCGGTGGACGCCGCGCTGGCGGTGTTCCCGCGCCTGGCGCAGCGGGCGCAGCAGCCCGCGTCCACGCTGTCCGGCGGCGAGCGGCAGATGCTGGTGCTCGCCAAGGCGCTGATCCAGCAGCCGCGGGTGCTGCTCGTCGACGAGCTGTCGCTCGGGCTCGCCCCGATCGTCGTCGGCGGCCTGCTGGAGATGCTGCGGCGGCTCAACGCCACCGGCATGTCCATCCTGGTCGTCGAGCAGTCGGTCAACGTCGCGCTGTCGCTGGTCGACCGGGTGTACTTCATGGAGCGCGGCACGATCGCCGCCGAACACCGCCCGGCCGACCTGGCCGCCCGGCCCGACCTCGTGCGCTCCCTGGTGCTGGGCGGTCACGCATGATCGACCCGATCGTCCTCGGCCTGTTCACCGGCCTCACCTACGGCCTGCTCGCCGTCGGCCTGGTGCTCGTCTTCCGGTCCAGCCGGTTCCTCAACTTCGCCCACGGCTCGGTCGGCGTGTTCGGCGCCGCCGTGCTGGGCCGCCTGGTCACCGGCGCCGGCGTGCCGTACTGGCTCGCCTTCGTGCTCGCCATGGCCGTCGCCGCGGCGGTGTCGGCGGGCATCGAGACGGGCGTCGTACGACGCCTGCACGGCCGCCCCGCCGTCACGGGGATGATCGCGACGCTGGGCCTGTCGCAGTTCGTGCTGGTGCTCGCGCTGCTGATCAACAGCCAGGGACTCAGCGGCCTCACCTTTCCCAAGCCGCCCGGCCTGCCGTCGTTCACGCTCGGGCGCACCCCGATCGGGCCCGCGTTCACCGCGATGGCACTGCTGGCACCGCTGCTGCTGGGCGGCCTCGCGCTGTTCCTGCGGCGCAGCCGGTTCGGCCTGGCCGTGCGCGCCGCCGCCGACGACGCCGACACCGCCCGACTGGACGGCATCCCCGCCGCCCGGATGACCACGCTGGCCTGGGCCATCGCCGGGGCCGTCGCCGCGTTCTCGGCGATCCTGGTGACCCCCACCCAGGGCGCCCAGTCCATCGACACCCTCGGCCCCGAGCTGCTGCTGCGCGGCCTGGCCGGTGCGGTCGCGGCCCGGATGACGTCGCTGCCGATCGCGTTCGCCGCCTGCCTGGCCGTCGGCGTGGGCGAGCAGGTGCTGCTGTCGCTGGGCGCGGGCCGCGGCGGGGTGTCCCTGGCGCTGGCGCTGTTCATCCTGGTCGCGCTGCTGTCCCAACCAAGGCTCGGGCGGCGCGACGGCGAGCAGGTGCGCTGGCCGCGCGCGGTGCCCGTGCCCGGCACCCCGGCCACCCGCATCGCGGCCCTCGCCGGGCTGCTGGCGGCGGCCGGTGCGGCGTACCTGGTCAGCAACCAGACCGCCTCGGCGCTGACCGCCGTCGCCGGGTTCGCCGTCGTCGGGTTGTCGGTGCTGCTGGTCACCGGGCTCGCGGGCGAGCTGTCGCTGGGGCAGTTCGCCTTCGCGGGCATCGGCGCTGCCGTGTCGCTGCACGTGTCGGCCGCCACCGGCAACTTCTTCACCGGCGCGGTAGCCGGGTGTGCCGCTGCGGCCGGCGCCGCCGCGCTGGTGGCGCTGCCCGCGCTGCGGCTGCGCGGCGTCGCGCTGGCCGCGACCACCCTGGCGTTCGCGCTCGCCGCCGAGGCGTGGCTGCTGCGGCTGCCGATCCTGCTCGGCGACGGCGTCAGCGCCCCCAAACCGAGCTGGACCGGGTACACCCTCGTGCTGGCCAAGGACTACTACCTGTTCGCGCTGCTCATGCTAGTGCTCGCGCTGTGGCTGGCGCACCGGCTGCGGGCGGGCGGATTCGGCCGCACGGTGCTGGCGCTGCGCGACAACGAGGATGCCGCACGCGCCCTGGGCGTGCCCGCGCCGCTGCGCAAGCTGCAGGTGTACGCCGCCGCCGGGGCGCTGGCCGGGCTCGGCGGCGTCGTCATCGGACACGGGCAGACCCAGGTCACCGTCAACAGCTTCCCGGCCGTGGCGGGCATCGACGCGGTCGCGCTGACCGTGGTCGGCGGGCTGGGCCTGCTCGGCGGGCCGATCCTCGGCGCGCTGCTGCTGGTCGGCATACCCGGCCTGGTCGAGCTGGGCATCATCGGCCAGGCCGCGCTCACCCTGGGCTGGCTGCTGGTCGTCGTGCTGCTGCCCGGCGGCCTCGGCGAACCGCTCGCCCGCCTGCTGCGCCGCCTACCAGGTCGGCGAACAGCGGCCGGCGCGGGCGGCGCGGCGGGTGGTCGGGGCCCGCTCGCGGTGTTCGACGTCCGCGGCCGGATCGGACGCCACCGCCGGGCGGCCCTGCACGAACCCGCAGCCGAGATCAGACAGGTGCCGTCGCCACCGGATCCGCTGCCGCGCAGGCGCCCAGCGGCAGCCGCCTCACCGCTGGCCCACCCGGCGGAAGCGGCTTCACCGGTGGCGCGTCCTGTGGCCGCAGCCGAACCCTCGGCGCACCCTGCTGTGACCGGCCTTGACGAGGTCGGGCGGCGTCGCGGCGTGCGGCTGCCGGAGCGGACCAGGCCACTGGTGGTGACGGGCGGTCCACTGCTGCGGGCTAGCGGTGTCGCGCGGGCCTTCGGCGGCGTCCAGGCGGTCGCCGGTGTCGAGCTCGACGTGGCGGCCGGAGAGGTCGTCGGCATCATCGGGCCGAACGGCGCGGGCAAGACCACGCTGTTCGAGATCCTCGGCGGGTTCACCAAGCCCGACGGCGGGACGGTCGAGTTCGCCGGGCGCGACGTCACCGCGTACAGCCCGCAGCGGCGGGCGCGGCTCGGGCTGGTGCGCTCGTTCCAGGACTCGCGGCTGTTCCCGACACTGACCGTACGCGAGTCGCTGATGGTCGCCGCCGAGCGCACCGCGCCCGAAGGGCTGCTGACCGCCGCGCTCGGCGGGCGCGGGCCGCAGCGGCGGCAGGCCGCGCTCGCCGCGGACCTGCTCGACCTGTTCGACCTCGGCGAAGTCGCCGAGCGGCCGGTCGGGGCGCTGTCCACGGGCACCCGCCGCACCGCCGAGCTGGCCTGCCTGCTGGCGCTGGAGCCGTCGCTGCTGCTGCTCGACGAGCCGTCGTCGGGCGTGTCCCAGGCCGACGGCGTCGCGCTGGCGGACCTGCTGCTGCGGGTCAACCGCGAGCTCGGCGTGGCGCTGCTGGTGATCGAGCACGACCTGCCGCTGCTGTCCCGGCTGGCACGGCGGATGGTCGCCATGGACGCCGGCCGGGTCATCGCCGACGGCACTCCCGACCAGGTCCGCGAGCACCCCGCCGTGGTCGCGGCATACCTGGGCACCGATGCCGTGGCGGTGCACCGCTCCGGCGTACCCGTCTAAGGAGGTTTCCCATGTGGAGAGCACGTGTGGTCGCGGTCCTCGCCGTCGTGGCGGTGGCCGTGCCGATGTTCGCCCAGCCCGCCGCGGCCAAGCCGGCGCTGCGGCTGAGCAAGTCCAGCGGCCTGGCCGACGGGGCTTCGATCACGGTCAACGGGTCGGGCTTCACCGCCGGCCTCAAGCAGATCGCGATCGGCCAGTGCATCGCGGAGGTGAAGGGCCCCACGGACTGCAATCTCGCGGGCGGCGCGCAGTTCGTCAACGCCGATGCCAGCGGCAAGATCCCGGGGGTGACGCTGCGCGTGGCGAAGAAGTTCGGGTCGTTCGACTGCACCAAGCGGCAGTGCGTGATCGCGGCGCAGATCCTGCCGTCGTCGGCGCCGGACGACATCGTCAAGTTCAACGCGACCAGCGTGAAGATCTCGTTCGGGTCGTCCGGGGGCGCCACCACGGCGCCGACGGCGTCGTCCAGCCCGGGTGCCAGCCTGGCCAAGACCGGTCCGGGCGACGAGCACTGGTTCATCGTCCTGGCGGGAACGGCCCTGCTCCTGCCTGGCATCGGCTTCCTGCTGCTGCTGCTGCCCCGCCGCCGCACCACCGCGGCAGCCTGACGACTTCACGACCCGCCACGGCCTGCGGGCTCAGTGCGGGTCGAGTTTGATCGTGGAGGCGCGGGACGCGGGGTTGACGACGCTGTCGACGTACTTCTTGCCGTAGCGGCCGTACTTGCTGCGGTAGACGGCGTCGATGCGGTCGTTGAGGCCGGGGTCGGCGTCGACGACGAACGCGACGTCCTTGTCCACCCCGGCGGACCGGACGTGGCCCTCGTGCCGCGTCTGGGTGCCGCGGAACCAGGCGCCGGCGCGGCCGTGCATGGACCGGACGTAAAGGTCGTCGCCGTCGCGGACCACCCACATCGTCACCGGGTCGCGCAGGCTGCCGTCGCGCCGCTGGGAGGCGAGCTCCAGCTCATCGGCCTGGCCGATCGTGGCCAGCTCGTCGGATGTCCATCCGGTCATGATCGCCTCCTGGTGAATCGGCGGGCCGCAGGAGCCAGGTGCCCCTCAGGCCGATTCTCCCGTGCGACGGGCCGAGGTGTCGGCGGTTCCCGGCAACGCCGTCTCCGCCCCCGCCTTGCCGTGGGCGCAATGCAATGATCGCGAGTTCGGGTCACGAAATGCAGTCCGACTGCAGATCATGACCCGAACTCGCGATCACCGAGGGAAGCCCGACGGAAGACCGGCCGCAGCCCGGCGGGAGCCGGACGGAAGCCCGGCGCAACCGCGCCGGAACCGCGGCGGGGGTCAGTGCTCGCGGAGCAACGACCCCGCGCCGTACACCTTGTCGGCGATGCCGTTGTCGCGCAGCGCCATCCACCAGGTGGCGGCGTTGATCGCGATGACCGGCTTGCCCAGCCACCGCTCCGCCTCGTCGGCCAGCCGCACCATGGACAGGTTGGTGCCGCACTGCACGATCGCGTCCACGTCCGGGCCGTCGACCTTGCGGATCGCGTCGCGCAGCTCGTCCTCGGTGACGTGCGCGATGGCCACCGCCGTCGGGCACCTGAGCCCTTCGATCGCGGTGACCTCGAACCCGATCTCGGAGAAGAACTTCACCACGTTCTGGTCGCCGACCGGCTGGTACGGGGTGACCACGCCGATCCGGCGCGCCCCGTACAGCTGCAGTGCCCGCTCGCACGCCTCGGCGCCGGTGGCGACCTCCAGGCCGGTGATGGCCTTGATCTGGCGTACGAACTCGCGGTTGCCCTCGACCCCGCCCCAGAACGTCTCCGCCGACATGCCCATGACCATGTAGTCGGGCTCGCAGGTCAGCACCCGCTCGCAGGCCGCGCCGATCTCGTCGCGGATCTGCACCAGCAGGTGCTCGAAGTTCGCGTCGTCGGACAGGTCCTGGTTGCGGATGTGGATGCGGGAGAAGTGCGCGGTCACTCCCGGCACGGTCATCGAGTAGAAGTCCGGCTCGACGATGGTGTTGGTGGACGGTGCGATCACGCCGAACTTCCGCCGCCAGCCCAGTGCGTCGGTCATGCGGTCACTCCGACGGCTGCGGGGGCGGGCGTGACCGTGCGGGCCGCGCGGACGGTCAGCACCGCCGCGATCAGGAAGAGGGCCTGGGCGATGGTGTTGATGCCCTGCTCCATCCACTGGAACCCGAGGGTGTGGTGCTCCGGGTGGCTGCGCAGCGGCACCAGCGAGGTCACCCCGACGATGCCTAGCACGAACAGGACGACGGCGAGCCAGGCCCGGTGGCGTCCGGCCACCACCGCGCCGAGCACGCTGATCAGGGTTACGCCGGTGGTGGCCGCGATGAACGTGGGCTGCAGGGTGCCGGTGCCGACGGCGGCGCCCGCGACGGCCACGCCGATCAGGGCGTACGGCCACCACGGCGTGATCCTGCCGCGCAGCGTCGTGTGCAGCGACCACAGCACCAGCAGCGACCCGGTCGCCATCAGCGGGAACAGCGATTGCTCCAGCCAGGGCCAGTCCGTGCCGAACCCGGACAGCAGCAGCTTCCAGGTCGACTTGGCGACGCCGCCCAGGCCGATGAGCACCGCCCCGGCCCGCCCGAGCACGGCGGCGACCGGGTCGATCCGCCGGGACGCCCCGCCGAGCAGCCAGAACCCGGCCAGCGCCAGCAGGGTCGGCACGTAGTCCTCCAGAGCGAGGATCACCGGGTAGTCGTTGGTGTTCACGCGTCCTCCCCGAACACGTCGCGCTTGCGGAATGCGGTCATGAAACGCCAGAAGGCCTTGCCGCGGGTCAGCCACGCCACCCGGGCTCCGTTGGCGGCGCCGGCCAGCACCTTCTCGGCCAGCCAGGGGGTGACGGTCTCGACCCGGTCGGCCAGGATGTTGAAGATCTTCTTGGCCTGGGCGAGCTCGTCGGGCGTGTAGTCGTGGGTGAGCAGGTCGGTGACGACCATGCCGGGGGACAGGTGGTGCACGGTCACGCCGGTGCCCGCGACCTCCTTGGCCAGGCTGTCGGTGGTGTACGTGACGGCGCGCTTGGTGGCGCCGTACACGGTCAGGCCGGGCCGGATCATGCCGTTGGAGCCGAAGCCCTCCATGTTCCACAGCGCGCCGTGGCCCTGGGCCGCCATCCCGGCCAGCACCACGGCGGCGGCGTGCAGCAGGCCGCGCAGGTTCAGGTCGACGGTCGCGTCCAGCTCGCCGGGCGGCAGCTCCCAGAGCCGGTGCCGGGCGGGGGACATGCCCGCGTTGTTGATCCAGATGTCGACGCGCCCGTGCCTGTCGACGGCGGCGTCCCACAGGCGCCGCACCGCGTCCCGGTCGGTGACGTCGGCGACCACGCCGTACGCCTGCGGCACCTGCGCGCCGGCGCGTTCGACCGAGTCGACCGACCGTCCGCAGTAGACGACCTGCGCGCCGCGGGCGGTCAGCTCCCGCACCAGCCCCAGGCCGATGCCGCGCGTCCCGCCGGTGACCACGACGACCTTGCTCATGACGCCTCCTCGCCGTGGCCATGACGGGGAGTGGCGATCCGCTCGTTCATGCCGCGTCCTCCCATTCCAGGAGGCCGTGCATGACGCCGTCGAGGACGTTGCCGTCGAAGACCTCGTACACCACGGCCAGCTGCTTCCCGGCGGACATGCCGGGCTCGGCGTCGATGAGGACCTCGCGGGTCTTCAGCTTCACCACGTCGGTGAAGTGCAGCGACCCGAACGCGGCGCGGCCGAACGCGATCGCGTTGCCCCACACCTGCGGGCCCTCGTGGAACAGCCGGTTGCCGTCGCGCCGCACGACCGCGGTGGCGGTGCGCTCCAGCGCCCCCGACCAGGTCAGGGTGCGGCGGGTGTGCAGCAGGTCGACCGGTTCCAGGGCGAGCCGCACGTCGACCGTGCCGCGCTGCTTCTGGTCGGCGCCCCAGAGTTCGACGCTGCCCGCGTACGCCCCGGCCTGCTTGGTGGGCATGATGTGCGGGACGGGGCCGCGGCGGGTCTCGGCGGCCAGGAACTCGGCGACCCGGGCCTGGGTCGCGGGGTTCTCGTCGTGGTCGTGCGAGCGGGTGTAGACGCCGTTGAAGCAGCCGACGACGGACCAGCCCTGGTAGAGCACGGACGAGTACACCTGGGTCTGCCCGTCGGGCAGGATCTGGTTCCAGGTGTTCAGGTCGACCTGCCAGCCCGGCCCGTAGTAGTGCGAGTCGACGAAGGAGCCGTAGGGCTGCCCGGTGCCGTAGAAGTCCGGTCCGGTGTAGACGCGGTTGTCGTCGGCGTCCTTCACCCCGAACGCGAACGGCGCCCCGAGCCGGAACTGCCCGGCCAGCGGCCCGCCGCCGGTCAGCCCGCCGTCCATGTAGTACGTGGTGACGCCGTCGGCGAACACCGAGGAGCGGCGGATGTCCTCGTAGCCGCACCACGTGCCGGACGCGTCGAACAGCGACGGCCGGCCGTGCCACTCCCCGGTGATGCGCTGCTGCCACGCGCTGGGCTCAGCCATTGGCCACCAGCTCGGCGCGGATCGCGTCGGTCTTCTCGTCGCCGAGCAGCCGGGACACCTGCGCCCAGACCGGGTCGACGTCGCGGCTGAAGATGTTGGCGCGCACCGCCGTGTCGCGGGCGGCCAGGTCGGTGTCGGCGAGCCCGGCCAGCACGTCGTCGGGCAGACCCTTGTCGACCAGCGCCGACCAGTGTCCGGCGTACGCGTCGACGTGCTCGGTGATCGCCGCGAACGCCTCCTCGGACGCCCGGTTGACCAGCATCCACGGCGACATGATGGCCCGCTGCCGGGGCCCGATCGCGGCCGGCGTGAGGCCCTCGATGGCCGCCGCGGACTCGAACACCGGGCTCAGCGGGTGGAACGCGGCGTCGGTGTACGGCAGGTGCGAGGCCAGGTCGGCGCGCGGGATCAGGTCCAGGTGGAAGGCGTGGTAGGACCCGCCGTACACCGAGTCGAGGGTGAAGTGCGGGACGGCCGAGTCCTCCGGCGTGAACGCGAAGATCATGTGGCTGTCGAGCTGGATCATCGGGACGACCAGCCCGACGTACACCACCTTGGCCACGGCCGAGCCCTTGAAGATCCGCACCGAGCCGACCGGCGCGGGCGACATCGGGCTGGTCAGCGAGGCCAGCGGGGTCTCCTGCTCGACCAGGTCGGGGTGGCGGGCCAGGATGCGTTGCAGGGTGCGCTCGCACAGGTCGGCGGGCAGGCTCACGGGGTCACTCCTCGGGGGTGGGGTCGGCCTCGGCCGCGTCGGCGGCGTCCCAGGCGGCCTGGACGGTCGGGTGCTCGCCGCGGGCCTTGTGCACCCAGGCGCGGGCCAGCTCGGCGTTCTCCCGGCGGGCCGGGGACGCGATCACGGTCGCGGTGCGGCGCGGCACGTCGCCGGTGATGCTGTCCTCGTCGGACAGCAGCCAGCCCTTCTCGGCCAGCTCCTGGCGGCGGCGCCGGTAGTGCACCGCGATCAGGTCGCTCTTGATGTGCAGCTCCGCGCCCAGGTCGAAGGGCAGCAGCTCGGGCCGGACCTTGTTCACGACCTCCGCGTCCTCATAGAAGATCTTGAGGGTACGGTTGATCGCGTTCTTGTCGGCCCACTTGCCGGTGAAGAAGGTGCGCAGCGCCACCCACTTGACCAGCGTGGTCGTCTCGTCGATCGGGATGTTCGTGTCGTAGATGATCAGCTCGCCGATCGGCAGCCGCACGTGCAGCTTGATCATGTTGGGCAGCATCCAGCCGGCCGAGGTGCGCACCGGCGGGCGGTTGCTCAGATCGCCCTTGTTGCGGTTGAGCAGCGCCCAGATGCCCTTGGGCCGCGGCGGGTAGAGGTCGACCGTGGCGAACGCCGACCACTCGTCCGGCGTCTCCAGCTCGTAGTCGGCGACCTCCGGGCGCTCCGGGTTGCCGAACGCGCCCGCGTGCACGAACGGCGCGTGCGCGATGTCGCAGCCGTTCTCCAGGATCCGCTCGTAGTTCGCCTGCCACAGGAACTCGCCGGTCACCGCCCGGAAGCGGCCGCCGTTCTCCTTGAGGTCGTCGAACTCCGGCCACACCGGCAGCGGCGGGCGCTCGGACTCGGGCAGGTCGCCCATGAACACCCAGACGAAGCCGTACTTCTCCTGCACCGGGTACGAGTCCACCCGGGCCTTCTTCGGGATGCCCCGGCCCGGCAGGTTCGCCGGGATCTTCGTGCACTGCCCGTCCGGCTCGTACTCCCAGCCGTGGTACGGGCAGACGATGCAGTCGCCCTTGGTCCAGCCGCCCGACAGCGCCGCACCGCGGTGCACGCACAGGTCCGACAGCGCCACCGGGCGGCCCTTCGGCGTCCGGTAGAGGGCCAGGTGCTGGCCGAGCACGGTCACCCGGGCGGGCTTGGTGGTGACCCGGTCGGCGAACTCGACCGCGTACCAGAAGTTCTTCAACATGGGTGTTACCTCCGCCGGATGGAGTCGACGCCGGGATGCCCGGTGAGTTTGTCCAGTTCGGGATACGCCGCCGCGGCGCCGGACAGGTGCGCCTGGCAGAACACGCCGAGCAGGTCGGCCAGCAGCGCGCGGTGCGCGTCCGGGTCGCCCTCGGCGGGCTGGTCCAGGAACGCCCGCGCCGCCGTGTGGTCCACCGGGTGCACGATCGCGAAATGGTTCGCTCCGGCCAGGCGCACCAGCAGGTTGGCGCCGTCGCGGTCGGGCAGCGCCTCGTCGAACGTGCGGGTGATCGGGTCGCGCCGGGTCGCCGCGTCCTCGCCGTACCGGTCCGCCGAGCCGTTGATCACGCCGTCGTTGGTGCCCGCGACCAGCAGCACGGGGCAGTCGGCCTGCGCCGGCAGCACGGTGCCCGCCGGCCAGCCCAGCATCGTGGCGACCATGGTGTGCGCGCCGTACGTCGCGACCGCCTTCACCTCGGGCACGAACCGCGCCGACTGCAGCGCCACGGTGCCGCCCGCCGAGTGGCCGATCAGCGCCACCCGGTCCAGGTCCAGCAGCCCCGCCAGCGGCCCGGTCATCGCGGCCAGCGCGTCGAGCACCGGCCGCAGCGACGGGGTGGTGGGCCGCTTGCCGTAGCCGTCGGGCCGGGCCGCGTCGAGGTCGACGCCCGGGGTGATCCCGTGCAGGCCCCCGAACAGCGTGCCCACCCAGTCGTAGGTGACCGCGACGATGCCCCGCTCGGCCAGCGCACAGGCCAGCCAGCGGTACGCCTCCTGGCCCACGTTCACCCCGGACACGATCACCGCCACCGGGTACGGCGCACCGGAGGTCTCGGCGGCCATCACCCCCGACAGCCGCTCGCGGTCTGAGCCGTCCGGCGCCGCCGGGTAGTACACGCGCAGGTGGGCGGTGTCGAACGGCGGCTCGTGACCGGGCACGGTGGTCGCCCACCACACCGAGCGGATGGTGCTCATCTCGGGCGCTCCGACTTCCGGTCCCCGCCCCACAGGCCGCGGACCAGCTTGTCGGTGGTCTCCTGGCCGAAGAAGCGCACGCCCATCACGTTGGCCGGGTCGCGGTCGGCGATGTTGCGCCGGATGCGCAGGTCCGTCTCGGCCAGCGCGGCCCGCTGCTCGACCGGCACCGGCTCGGCCTCGTCGACCCAGCGCAGCCACCGGTCCACGTGCTCGTGCGTCAGCTTGCGCACGATGTCGATGTTGCGCGCGCTGCGCTGGAACGAGTAGCAGTACGCCGTCGGCGACAGGCTGGCCCGGATGAACCCGGCCCGGCTGACGAAGTACTCGAACTCCGGGTCGCCGCGGTGCGCGAGCCACTCCTGGTCCAGCGGGGCGTAGTAGCGGTCGTAGTACTCGCCGTCCTCGACCAGGTTCACCCGCGGCACGGAGTCGAGGTAGAACCAGCCCTCCGGCCACACCAGCAGGGCCAGGCCCAGGTGCGGCACCTTGACCTGCGGGCCGAGCCACACGGTCAGGTGCAGGTTGGCGAAGCTCGCGGCCGGGTTGCCCAGCCAGGAGTGCACCATCCAGTCCACCTCGGGCCCGCTGTACGCGGCCAGCGAGCCGCCGGGGCCGTCCGGGTACTGCCCGTACGACTCCAGCTCCCGGGTCGACTCGTCGCGGTGCAGCTCGAACCGGGCGTCGATCTTCGCCTTCAGCTCGGCCAGCAGCTGCTGCCATTCGTGGAACGTTTCGTGGACGTCGACGACGGGGGAGTTGTCCACCATGTCCTCGACGTGCCGGAGTGTTTCGGCCACCGTGGCCTACCTTTCTGTGAGGGCTTGCACGAGCCGCCACGGGCGGCCGTCGACGAGATCGGTCTGGCGGGACACCAGCCGGTTGGCGGCCTGGGCCGGCGCGACGTCGGCCCGCCCCACGGCCTGACCCGCCGGCACGGTCGACACCACGGGGTGGCTGATCCGCCCGGTGAACGGCCCCTGCCACGCGGTCCACAGCGTGAAGTCGGGCGACAGCGCGAATACCGCCGCGTCCTGGTGCAGCGGCGTGGCCGCCACCACGTTGAGACGGTTCTCCGCCGCCCGCTCCGGCAGCCCGAGTGCCAGCTCCCACTCCTCGGCGGCCGTCAGCGTCACCGCGACGACGTCGACGTCTTCGAGCGCGGCGACCCGGAACAGCTCGGGGTAGATCGAGTCGCCGCTCGCCACCATCGCCAGCCGTCCCCAGGGCAGGTCCACCGTCAGCAGGCGAGCCGCGTCGCCCGCGCCGTCCGGCGAGGGCTGCGCGGCCGGCCCGCTCGCAGCCGTCAGCGCGCTGGTCGGCGATGTGGCCGCCTCGGCTGTCTCGGTCGTCGGGGCTGTCCCGGTCGTTTCGGTGGTGTCGGCCGGCGACACTGCTGCCTGGCGCGACGACAACTTCTGGGTTGTCGTGACAACTTCTGGGTTGTCGCCCGTCGCGCCACCATGTAGCCGCGGCTGACGGGCGACGACGCCCGCGGCGTTGATGAGGACCGGTCCCGTGGCGGTGCCGACGACGGCGTGGGCGCGGGTGCCGTCCAGAGCTGCCGCGAGCACGGCCGGATCGCCCTCATGGACCACGATGAGCTCGGCCCCGGCTGCGGCGGCCAGGGCTGTTTCCCGTTCGGCGGTCGCGGCGTCGCCGCGCACCACCGCGACCTGCAAGCCGGCGGCACCCGCCGGGCGGCGGCGGCCGTGCGGCGGGGCGGCGATCGGCGCGTACAGCTCGGGGCGGCGGGTGGCGAAGATGTCGGTGCCGTCCGGGCGCAGCTTGCCGTCGGCCAGGTCAGGGTCGATGTCGGCGATGACCACGGCCTCGCCGGTGCGCGGCCCCTTGGCGACCACCGTCCCGTCGGGGGCGACGATCTGGCTCTCGCCCGCACCGTGCAGCCATTCCGCCGGTACGCCGAGGGCGGCGCTGAGCCGGGGCAGGTGCTCCTCCGGCAGCAGCGGCCCGATCTTGTTGGCGGCGACGACCCACACCTTGTTCTCGGCGGCGCGCACCGGGATGTGCAGGCTCGCCTCGTCCAGCGCGAACGAGTTGAGGCTGTTGAGCAGCACCTGCGCGCCGCGCAGCGCCAGGCCGCGGGCCACCTCGTTGATGACGCCCTCCATGCAGGCGTACATGCCGAGCCGGCCGAGCGGCGTGTCGATGATCGGCCCGACCTCGGTCGCCGGGTCGAGGTGGTCGTTCTCGGCGCCCATCAGGGTCTGCTTGTCGCACTGGCCGAGCAGCGCGCCGTCCGGGCCGAACAGGAAGTTCGTGCCGCCCGTGCGCCCGTCCGGGTGCGCGTGCGTCACGTTGATCTTTATGTGTACGCCGTGCGCCCGCGCCCGGTCGGCGATCGCGGTCAGGAACGGGTCCCCGGGCCGGGTCGCGATGCGGTGCGCCTGCGCGCGGTCGGTGTAGTAGGACAGGTGGTTGCAGAATTCGGGCAGCACGATGAGCTGTGCGCCCTGAGCCGCGGCGTCGTCGATGAGACGCAGGCACGAGGCGAGGTTGCCGTCGACGTCCTGCGACGCGGCGAGCTGCACCGCGGCGACCCGTACTGGAGCCATGCACTGTCTCCGGTTCCCCTAGCGAAACGCTGTTTCCCAAAACTACACTTGCGGGAGCGTTAGCAACAGGGGTCGACCGGAGGTCGCGATGCTTTCTCACGTAGTGCTGATGACGTTCACCGACGCAGCAGATGCTGCCAAGGCCAAGGACCTTTTGGAAGCCCTGGTGGCGGACGTTGCGGAGATTTCCAGCATGTCTGTGCACCTCGATGAGCTGCACACTCCGGTCTCCGCGCACCTGTGCATGATCACCACGCACACCGACGCGGACGCCCTGGCCGGATACCAGCGGCACCCGGCGCACCTGGAGCTCGCCCAGTGGCTGCGCCCGCGCCTGGCCGCCCGCACGGTCGTCGACTACACGTCCTGACGGCCCGGGTGTCCGCTCACCGCGGGCCGCGGTCCTGCCCCGCCTCGGGCGGGTAGCCGAGCGCGGCGAGGTCGTCCCGCAGCTCGGCGAGCGTCATCGCGGGGTTCAGTGCTCGCACGACCGCGTCGGTGAGCGGGCGCGAAGCGACCACGTGCTCGACCGCCGCCCGGTCCGGCTTCCGCTCGTAGTAGTCCTCGGCGAAGTCGACATAACGGTCGACGATGTCGTCGAGCAGGATCCTGAGCAGGCCGGTGCCGTCCGGCCCGATGTCGTCGTACGGTCCGCGCAGCGCCGGGAAGTCGATGCCCGCCCCGGCGTGCCACCGGTCGTCGCCGGTGAGCCGCCACAGCACCGCCGTGGCGACGAAGGTGTCCAAGCCGGTCCCGTCCCCGAACGCCGGCTCGTCGAGCTGCGGAAGGAACACCGCCGGAAGGCCGTCGAGCAGCCCCGGCCACAGTTCGAGATCCGGGTCGCGGTAGGGCGTCATCTTCGACTCGTGGTCGAACACCCGGATGAACGCGCCGTCGGCCGTGAACACGACGGCCCACTCGTCGCCGCTGCCGTTGCTCATGAGCGCGGCCTCGTCCGCACCCCACGCGGTCGTATAGGTGTAGTACGGGTACCCGCCGTCGAGGATGCGTTCCAGCACGGCCAGCGCCTTGCACCGCTCCCGCAGCCGGTCGATCGGCGGCAGCTCGGCGGCGATGTCGTACGCGGTCACCGGCTGACCCTACGCCTGAGCGGCCGGGGGATCGACCACCCGGGCGAGTGGCGGCCGACGTCGCGGTGCGCGCGGCGAGCGCGATGCCGCCAGGGTCGGGCCCGACGGGCCCGCCGCTGCCTCGCCGGAACCGTGGCTTGACAAGCGCCAGGGTCCACCGTGGACGATGCGGCGGTGAGAATTCTCGTGGTCGGTGGAAGCGGTCTGATCGGTGCCCATGTCGTGGACGTGCTGCGCGAGCGGGGACATGCCGCGACCTCGGTGGCGCGCAGCGCCCAGCCGGGCGTCGACCACACCCTCGACCTGGGCTCGGCGTCGGTCGACGAGCTGCGGACGCTGCTGGCCGGGCACGACGGCGTCGTGTACGCCGCCCGCACCGACGAGCAGAAGCCGCTGCCCAAGCCGATCCATCCGGTGTTCCGCGCCGACCTCGTCGAGCCGGTGGTGCGCCTGTTCACCGCGGCCCGCGAAGAGGGCCTGACCCGCGGCGTGATCACGGGCTCCTACTACACCTACTTCGACCGGCTGCACCCGCAGTGGCGGCTCCCGGAGCACCACACGTACATCCGGTGCCGCGTGGCGCAGGCCAGGGAAGGCCGGGACGCCGCCGGACCGGAGTTGCCCGTCGCCGTCATCGAGCTGCCGTTCGTCTTCGGCCGCGCCGGTGACCGGCTGCCGAACTGGGCCGGCCCGCTGGACGGCTGGGCGAGATCGCGTACCCCTCTGCTGGTCCCCGTCGGCGGGACCGCCGCGGTGTCGGCGCGCAGCGTCGCCGAGACCGCGGTCGACGCCCTGGAGAAGGGAAGCGGCGAGGACATCCCGGTCGCGGACGAGAACCTCACCTGGGCCGACATGATCGGCCGCATCGCCGAGGCGGTCGGCCGCAGCCGCCGCGTCCGCCGCCTGCCCGCCACCGCCGTCCGGGCCGCGCTGGCGGCCGGAGGCTGGATGCAGGCCCTCGGCCGCAAGGAGTCGGGCATCAACCCCGCCCACTTCGCCGACCTCGTGCTCACCGACCTCTTCATCGAACCGGCCTCCGGCCGGCCGATCGACCCGTCACTGCGCGAGACCTTCGCCGGGCCGGGAGCGCCGCGGGACTGATCAGACGCCGTCGAGGTCGGCGGCGAACTCGTCCGGGGCGCGCATGCGCCAGGCGTCGGTGACGAGTTCGGTCAGGCGGGCGACGTCGACCTGGGCCAGCCGCAGCATGACCAGGGGCAGCCCGTCGTAGGCGGGCGTGGTGAAGAAGCGCGCGGGCTCGCCGAGCAGCAGCGCCTGCTTCTCCGCCTCGTCGCCGACGTACAGCACGGCGATGTCGGTGCGGATGACGCGCGGGCTGCCTGGAGTCCGCTCCGGGTATGACCAGACGAACCCCTTGCCGCCGACCCGGAAGTCGAAGCCCTCGCTGTCGATCTCGACCACGTGGGGTAGGGAGTGCGCCAGCCGGCGGACGTCGTCGGCGTCAGCCATCAAGATCACGCCCCCATGTCGGCTTCCGCATGCGCACAGCCTAACGGCCGCGTGGGACATGCCCGGGCGATCACTCAGCCGCCTGATTTGCGGCATCGGCGCTGCCGTGATCGGATACCGGCAGCATCGCGTGCCGGTGGCGGACAGCGTCAGGCATGGAGGTGTGGCACCGAAGGACCATCCGTGGCATCCCACGACAGCGACCGTGCGGTCGCGCTCAGCCTGCAACTGGCGCAGGCACATCAGGAACTGCGCGGCCGGATCGGCGCGCTCAAGGCGGATCTCGGCCGGCGCAGGCTGGACGACGACGTGCTCGCCACCCACTGCCTGGCGTTCTGCGCCGCGCTGACGACGCACCACCAGGGCGAGGACCAGGGCTTGTTCGCCGAGCTGGTACGCGAACGACCCGACCTCGCAGGGACCGTCGCGAGCCTCGTCGAGGACCACCACATGATCGAGTCGATCCTGCTGAGGGTGGCCGAACTCGCCGCGGACGCCGCCCGCTCACCCGGGACGGGGCTCGACGCGGTCAGCCGCGAGCTCGACGGGCTCATGGCGATCATGGAGTCGCACTTCAACTACGAGGAGCGCGCGATCAGCAGGGCGCTCGACGCCGGAGTGCCCGACACCGGCTGGTCGGACAGGGTGTTCAGGTTCCGCGAGGGCACGACCTGAGGTCGCGTCTCAGCCCGCACGGCGGGACTGCGCGACGACGCCGAGGATCGCCTCCACCACAACCTCAGGCCTGCTCTGGTGGATGTAGTGACCCGCGTCGGGCACCTGGACGTGCTCGCCCCGGTGCGCCGCCGCGGCGATCCCGGCTTGCCATGCCGTCCACCGCGCACGCATACCCGCGGGAATCCCCGTGGTCGCGCTCAGGACGACGACGGGGATGTCGGCGAACCGTGACCGTGCCCGCATGCGCCGGAACTCCGGGATCTGCGCGGCGATCATCCGTCCCTCGGCCAGGCCGGTGCGGATCTGGTGCCGCTGCGCCCAGCAGGCGAGTTCGGCGTCGACGAGCAGGGCCTGCACGGCCGGGTCGTCGGTGATCGCGCGTGCCTGGGCCACGGCCTGCTCCCGCAGCGACCGGTCGGCCAGGCCGAGCGCCCTGCGCCCGGCGAACAGCCGGTTGAGCAGCCCTTCGACCGCACTGATGAGCCACGGCCGGAACTGCTCGTGCGCCGGGTCCACCAGCACCAGCCCCGCCACGAGATCCGGCCGGGACCAGGCCGCGAGCTGCGCCAGCAACCCGCCCCAGCTGTTGCCGACCAGCACGCACGGACCGCCGCCGGTCTCGTCCAGCAACGCGGTGAGGTCGTCGAGCTGGGAGGCGAGCGTCAGCGCCGGTGCGGGGTCGCTCGCGCCCAGCCCGGCCCGGTCGTAGGCGACGACGCGGGTGTGCGCGGCCAGCGCGGGCAGCACGGGTGCCCAGGTCAGCCCGGCGGTGCCGCTGGCCGCGTCCAGCACGACGGTCGGCGCGCCCGTGCCCGCCTCGATCCAGCGCAGCTCGCGATCACCGCGTGCCGTGGCGCCGCGGGTCACCCCGCCGGGCACCAGCGCGGACAAGGCTCGCGCGATGACGTCTTCCATGCTTCCCCCGTCGCTTGTGGAGCTGGTCGATTCTGACGTACGGGTGCGCCGGGCGCTGCCCGGTGCCGCAGCCGCCGGGGCGGTGGGGGCCGGTCGCCGCGCGTACGCTGCCGGGATGACCGCGGCTGGAGAAGGCGCCGGATCCACCTCGGACGCGCGGTTCCCGCCGCAGCGGGTGCCCGGCCGGGGGCGGGGGTGGTACCGGGGCGACTGCCATGTCCACTCGACGCACTCCCACGGCGGCGAGCTGACGCCGGAGCAGCTCGCGGCCGCCGCCCGTGCGGCCGGGCTGGACTTCATCGCGACCACCGAGCACAACACGGCCGGCACGCACGGCCTGTGGGGGCCGCACGCCGGTGACGACCTGCTGGTGATCCTGGGTCAGGAGGTCACCACCCACACCGGGCACTGGCTCACGCTCGGCATCGGCGCGGGGCAGGTCGTGGACTGGCGTTACCGCGTGCGCGACGACGCGATCGACGAGCAGCTGGACCGTGTGCATCAGGCCGGTGGGCTGTGCGTGGCCGCCCACCCGCATGCGCCGTACCCCTCGGGCATGTTCATGTATCCGTTCGAGCGGTTCGACGTGGTCGAGGTGTGGAACGGGCTGTGGGCCTCCGACCTGCCCTGGAACGCCGACAATGAGGCTGCCCTGGCCGAGTGGGGTCGCGGCCTGGCCGTCGGCGTCCACTCGGGGCGGTGGCGACCCGCCATGGGCAACAGCGACGTGCATCTGCGGGACCAGATCGGCACGCCGCACACCGTCGTGCTGGCCGAGGAGCTGAGCACCGAGGCGATCCTCGCCGGGATCCGGGCCGGACACAGCTGGATCGCGGAGTCGGCCGCGGTCGCGCTGTCGTTCACGGCGACGGCCGGTGACCGCCGAGCCGGGGTCGGCGAGCGGCTGAAGACCGGCGACGAGCCGGTCATGGTGCGGGTGGAGGTCGGCGGCGTGCCGTCCGGCGTCGTCAGCCTGCACACCGACCGGGGCCGGATCCGGCACGAGACGCTGCCCGCCGGCGGGTCGGGCGTCGTGGAGTGGCCCACCAGCGCCGACGAGTCGGCGTATGTCCGCGTCGAGGTTCGGCATCCCGGGGGGAGCATGGCCGCGCTCAGCAATCCGGTCGTCCTCTGCTGAGGGTCGGCGCGGTCAGTCCGGCCGCGCGTGCTGGATCCGCTCGGCGATCCGCTTGATCCGCTGCAACCGGGCGTCCCAGGTCGCGCCGACCGCGAACAGCTGGGCGACCGCGCGGGCGAGCTGGGCCTCGTCCACTTCGTAGCGGCGCTCCCGCCCCGCCGGCGTGGCATGCACCAGGCCGACGCGGTCCAGCACGCCGAGGTGCTTGGCGACCGCCTGCCGGGTGACGGGCAGCTGCTCGCTGAGCGTGGTGGCCGTGCCGCCGCCGTCGGCGAGGAGCAGGCCGAGCATCCGCCGACGGGTAGGATCGCCGACCGCGGACCAGAGCTCGTCGTCGATCGTGGAGTTCACGGCCGCGCGACCAGCCGGGCGGCGTACCGGACGAGGCGAGGGAGGAAGAGGTCCCAGCCGCGGACGTGGTCGCGGTAGGCCTCCTCGAGGACGGCGGCCTCCCACCCGCGCTCCCGGAAGCCGGTCTCCGTGAAGCGCAGCAGGGTGCCGTCACCGGAGGGAACGAGGTCGAAGGTCACCAGCAGCGAGTTCGTCGCGGTGGCCGGGGCCTCGTCGTACACCCAGCGGAACGCGAACCGGCGGGGCCGGTCGGCCTCCAGGACGGTGAGCGGCGCGATCTTGGCGTTGGCTGCCGCCGGGTCGCCGAAGATGATCCTGCCGGCGGCGCCCGGGACCGGGTCGAGCTCGGCGTGATCGGGCCACCACTCGCGCAGATGCTCAGGAGAGCTGATCACCTCGTAGACCACCTCGGGGGCGGCGTCGATGCGAAGCTCCCGCTCAATGCTTCCGAACTCCACGTGTCCCACCTCATCTCAAGCAACCGTCAGTTGTCCGCCAGCGTATCCGGCTACCTTGAAAAGCGCAACTATTCATTGCGCGAAATCGTATGCAGTTGCCACGACGTGCTCTCTTGAAGGAGAAACATGCAATGTGTGGTTGCAGATTGGGTCGTCATCGGCCTACGCTCGTGCAACCGTAGGTTGCTAGTTTGGAGTTGGAGATGGAGCTTGCATCGCGCACCTCGCGCGACTACTCGACGTCGTACACGGTCGGGCAGTCACCGGAAGAGGTCTACGCCGCCGTTCTGGACGTCGGCGCGTGGTGGACGGGCCAGGTCGAGGGGCGCGCCGACGCGGTGGGCGCCGAGTTCACCTACCGACACCCGCCGCAGCACTACAGCCGCCAGCGGGTGGTCGAGCTGGAGCCGGGGCGGCGCATTGCCTGGCGGGTCACCGACAGCCTGCTGGCCTTCGTCCCGGAGCAGCGCGAGTGGATCGGGACCGAGATCGTGTTCGACATCGCCCCCACCGCCGGGGGGACCGAGCTTCGGTTCACCCACGTCGGTCTGGTGCCGGACGTCGAGTGCTTCGGCGCTTGCTCGACGGCCTGGCTGCACTACATCAACGGCAGCCTGCGCAGCCTGATCACCACGGGAGCGGGTCTGCCCGATCCGTGGTGACCGGCTGGCCGGCCGTGCGTCACCCGGCACGCACGGCCGGCCGGCGGGTTCGCTAGTTGCCGATGTTCGCCTGCGGGCCGGTGTACGTGCGCAGCAGCGCGGGCACGTTCGCGGCCGGGTCGAGCGTGTACGCGTAGAAGCTGCCCGGGTTGAACGCCGACCCGTTGGTCGACGCCTTGCCGGTGCAGTCGACCCGGATGCTGCCCGACTCCCGCAGCTGCGCGGCCGTGGTGTCGGGGTAGTACGGGTTGGCGACGTTCTCGAAGTAGCTGTTCTCCAGCACCATCCGCGTCCCGCCGCGCGACAGGTTGCCGTACGACGCGACGTTCTGCAGGTAGTTGTTGTAGAGGTGGGCGTACGCCACGTTGTCGGTGCTGGGGTTGCGCTGGTTGGTGTCGTGGATCCAGTTGTGGTGGATCGTCATCCGGGCCGTGACGTTCTCGGTCCAGCCGATGCCGAAGGCCTTGTTGGTGTTGCCGAGGTTGTTCCAGGACACGGTCAGGTTCGTGGTGTCCTTGCGGCTGTCGATCAGGCCGTCGTTGGTGCGGCTGACGGTGTTGTGGTCGATCCAGACGTGGTCGGCGGTGTCCATCTGGATGCCGTCGTAGTCGTAGTCCTTGTCGTCGGGGTCGTCGGCGGCCATCAGCGTGTCACCGATGGTGAGGTTGCGGATGATGACGTTGCGGGTGCCCGCGCCGAGGAAGAAGCCGCCGTTCTTGATCCTGCCGTTCCGCCCGACGCCGATGATCGTCTTGTTGGACTTCACCGGGATCTCCATGCCGTAGGGCGTCACGGTGATGGTGGCGTTGACCCGGATGACGTACGCCTCGCTCGCGGCGGCGTAGCGCACCAGGTCGGCCTGGTTGGTGACGGTGACGGTGGTGCCGCCCGCGCCGCCGGTGGTGCCCGCGGCGAACCCGTCGGCGGTGTTCGACCAGGTCCGGCCCGAGGTGGGGGACGGGGACGGAGCCGCGCCGACGGCGTTGAAGGCCCACTGCATGCGGGCGATGTCGGAGCAGGTCTCCTGGACGACGGGGTTGCCGCCGGCGGTGGAGCCGTCCCTGTTGCTGACGCACAGGTTGGTGGCGACGCTGCGGATCAGGTACTTGCCGGCGGCGGCGGACGACGCGGTGAAGGTCCACTGCTGGTTGGTCTTGGTGCCGTCGCCGCAGCCCCACTGCTGCAGCTGGGTGCCGGAGGTGGTGGAGCTGCTGGGCACGTCGACGCAGCGGCCGCTCCTGACGTTGGCGAGGTTGAACCCGCCGGACTGGGCGACGGCTTTGAACTGCTGCTCGGTGGCGGCGGTGCTGCAGGCGATCTGCTGGAGCAGCGCGCCGTTGTCGACCGAGCCGCCCGCGACGACGGCGCACTTGCCGCTGGCGCCGTTGGCCAGGGTGTACACGCCGCCGTCCGCGGGGGCGACGGCTGCCTCGGCGGGCCAGACCGATCCGGCGACGACCACGCCGGACAGCGCCACGGTGGCGGCGCTCAGCACGGCCAGCAGGCCGCGTTTGGTGCTACGCACGATGCACTCCTTGGGGTGAGGGGCGGTCAGCCGACCGGGTTCCAGCCGTCGGATCCGGCCAGGTACCGCTGCGGGGTGTGGTTCGGGGCCTGCGCGTCGGACAGCTGCGGGCGGTTGCCGTTGACGGTCGCGCCCGCGCCGGTGTTGCGGTACTCGGTGAACCGCGCGTTCTGCCACGTGTTGGTGGACATGTCGGTCCACGGCTGCGCGGTGCGGATGGTCGCGCTCAGCGCCGTCTCGCGGTAGAGGACCTGCGCGTCCTGCCGCCACGGGCGGCCGAGCTGGGTCACGTTGTTCGCCGCGCCGGTGACGTTAGAGCGGTAGAAGAGCATCCCGTAGGCCTTCGTCGCGGGCGTGCTCGCCGCGGTGATCGGGCCGCCGGTCGACCGCCGCTGGTAGATCTGGCAGCTGTGGAACACGATCGTGCCGCCGCCGAAGATGAAGTCGACGGTGCCCTCGATGTAGGAGTTGCGCACGTACGCCCGCGTGGCGTCGTTGACCAGGAACGTGTCCTGGTTGCCGAGCAGCCGTACGTTGTCCAGCACCGCCCGGTCGGCGTTGAGGTGCAGGGCGACCGCCTGGCTGCCCTCGCCGTAGTCGTTGGAGACGGTGAGGTTGACCAGGGCCAGATCGTGGCCGTACCCGAACAGCGTCGCGCTGCCCGAGGTGCCGTAGCCGCCCGCCGCGCTGCGGTTGTTCACGATGACCGTGTGTGACGCCGCCGAGCCCAGGCCCTGCAAGGTGACGTAGGGCTTGTTGGCGGGCAGGGTCACGATCTCGCGGTACGTGCCCGCCTTGATCGTGATCACCCGGCGGGTCGTGTTGTTCGCCGGGACGGCGTCGATCGCCGCCTGCACGGTGCGGTAGGTCCCGGTCCCGTCCGAGGCGACCGTCGGTCTGGTGGTCGTGCCGCTCGGCGACGGCGAGGGTGCGGTGCCGACGGCGTTGAAGGCCCACTGCATGCGGGCGATGTCGGAGCAGGTCTCCTGGACGACGGGGTTGCCGCCGGCGGTGGAGCCGTCCATGTTGCTGACGCACAGGTTGGTGGCGACGCTGCGGATGAGGTACTTGCCGGACGCCGCCGTGGAGGCGGTGAAGGTCCACTGCTGGTGGGGCTTGGTGCCGTCGCCGCAGCCCCACTGCTGCAGCTGGGTGCCCGACGTCGTCGAGCTGTTCGGCACGTCGACGCAGCGGCCGCTCCTGACGTTGACCAGGTTGAACCCACCGGTCCGGGCCACGGCGCGGAACTGCTGGTCGGTGGCGGCGCTGTTGCAGGCGATCTGCTGGAGCAGCGCGCCGTTGTCCACCGATGCGCCGACGACGTCGGCGCACTTGCCGCTCGCTGCCGAGGCCAGGGTGTAGACACCGCCGTCGGCCGGGGCGACGGCCGCTTCGGCGGTGGACATGGTGACGGCCAGGACGCCGGCCGCCGCTGCCGCGACGGCGACGCCGCCCGCGAGCAGGCGGCGCCACGAGGAGCGGCCCCGCCCGGCGATGCCGGTCGGCGGGGATGATCTGAACATCTCTGGTCCTTTCGGGACGGTGGTGCAGCGGCGATGGCGCCGGGCGGGCGCCGTCGCCCCGGGGACGGGTGGTGCCGGACCGCCCGGTGGTCCGGCGTGGGCGACGCCGTGGCCGTGGGCGCGGCCGGTGTCGCTGTCTGGTAGACGGGACGAAGACGCGGCCGTAACCGAAAACGGCGAAGTTTGTTTGCACGCCAGCCAAAGCAACCGCAGCGGTCGATGTCTTTACAGCCTGCTGGGCGGCGTGCCAGGATGGCGGCGATCCTCAATAGATCTTGTTTGAGAACGACTTCGCGGCCGGAGCGGGGAAGGATCCATGGACGCCCACGCGGACACGGCGGACGTCGTCGCGGCCCGCGACGGCGACCGGGAAGCCCTCGCCCGGCTGCTCGCCGGGCACCTGCCGCTGGTCTACAACGTTGTCGGCCGGGCCCTGCACGGCCACCCCGACGTCGACGACGTCGTCCAGGAGACCATGCTGCGCGCGGTGCAGGCGCTGCCGGCGCTGCGCGAGCCCGAGCGCTTCCGGTCGTGGCTGCTCGCCATCGCCGTACGCCAGATCCAGGACCGCGCCCGGACCCGCCGCGGCGAGCTGGTCCGCGCGCACCCGGCCGGGGAGCTGCCGGACCCGCCCGACCCGGACGCCGAGTTCGCCGACGACGCGGTCACCCGGCTGCGGCTGGCCGACGAGCGCCGGATCGTGCTGGAGGCCGGCCGCTGGCTCGACGCCGACGACCGGCGCGTGCTCGCGCTCTGGTGGCAGGAGATCGCGGGCGGGCTGACCCGCGCCGAGGTCGCCGCCGCGCTCGGGCTCACCGTCGCGCACACCGGCGTACGCATCCAGCGCATGCGTGCCCATCTGCTGCGGGCCAGGGCGGTGCTGGCGGCGTGGCGGGCCCGCCCCCGCTGCGCGGGCCTGACCGCCGTGGCCCGCGGGTGGGACGGCAGCGCGGAGCCGCGCTGGCAGAAGCGGCTGCACCGGCACATCACCGACTGCCCCCGGTGCCAGGCGGTCAGCCGCCCGCCGATCGCCACCGAGACCATCCTCGCCGGGACCGGCCTGCTGCCCGTCTCCGCCGGCCTGCTCGAAGGCCTGCTGCACGCCGTCGCGACCAGCGCGGCACCGGGCGGCGCGGCTACCGCGCTCGCCGCCACCGGCTGGTGGAGCACGCTGCTCAAACCGCTCGCCGCCAAACCGGCGCTGACCGCGGGCACGGCGGCGGGCACGGCCGCCGCCATCGCCGTCGTGGTCGTGCTGCTGCCCGGTCAGCCGAGCTCCGACGGCGGTGCGGTGGCCGCCCCGCCCAGCCCGAGCACCCCGGCCGCGACGGCACCGGCCGCCCCGCCGAGCGCGTCGGTTTCTCCGTCGGTCACGGCCGCCGCCGCGCGGACGCAGCTGTTCCTGTCGCCGACCGGCAGCGACGACGGCGACGGCAGCGCGGCCCGGCCGTACGCGAGCCTGGCCAAGGCGGTGTCGGTGGTGCGCCCCGGCCAGACGATCGTCGCGGGCGGCGGCACGTACCGCGCGGTCGACCCGGTCGTGATCGCGACCGACGGCACCGCGCAGCAGCGGATCACGCTGACCAACGCGCCGGGGGAGCGGCCGGTGTTCGACGCCGCCGACCTGCGCGCCAACACCTGGTTCATCACGCAGACCGCGGACCACTGGACCGTACGCGGCCTGGAGATCCGCAACGCGCCGCGTGACGCGTACGTGTGCCGGGCGTGCCGGCAGGGCGTGTTCGACCGGCTGTCCATCCACGACAACGGTGGCACCGGCCTGACGCTGCGCGACCCGGGCACCGCGGGCAACCAGGTGCTGAACAGCGACTTCTACCGCAACCACGACGCCGGCGCCGCCGCCGACGGGCTGTCGCTCAAGTACGGCGCGGGCACCGGCAACATCGTGCGCGGCTGCCGCGTGTGGGGCAACGTCGACGACGGGTTCGACCTGCACGAGTTCACCGACCCGGTCACCATCGACCGCAGCTGGGCGTACGGCAACGGCATCGACCACTGGCGCGACCCCGGCGTGGCCGTCACCGGGGCGGGCAACGGCTTCCGGCTCGGCGGCGGCAACCCGGCCCCGGCCGTGCCGCACGTGGTCACCAACAGCGCGGCCTGGGACAACACCGGCTACGGCTTCACCGAGAGCGCCAACCGGGGCACCCTGCGGCTGACCAGCAACACGGCCTACCGCAACGGCAAGGAGGGCTTCGCGTTCTTCTACTCCAGCTCGGTGTTCCGCGCCAACCTGGCGCTGGGCAACGCCCGCGAGGCGCGGCTGTCCGCCGACGCCGTGCAGGACGGCAACTCTTGGAACCAGTCCGGCTGGACCGCCGACGCCCTCGTCGAGGACGACCCGGCGGGCGCGCAGCGCGCCCGCCCCGGCGACGGGAGGCTGCCGGCGACCGCCTTCCTCACCAACGACCGTGATCCCGCGCTCGGCGCCCCCATGACCGGCTGAGCCTCCGATTTCGGGCTGTCGTCAAGACGCCTTGAGGATGGTTCGGTGAAGCAACAGGCCGAAGTCCCAGATACTCCAAAGGATCGACTGATCGAGATCCTGGCTGGGCGGTGTCATCGGACCGGCAATCCCATGGCGCTCAAGTGTCTTCAAGATTGCGTAGACCACGACAACGCCATTCGGAAACATCGCGGCCAGCTCGTAGTCAGGCACCCCGAGGTGATGCGCACTGGACTGCGTTGGTCCCGCTCCGGACTGGGCGAGCCGGTCAAGCACTCTCAGGTGTCCGCCTTCCATATCGCGGACTGCTGCGTGGATAAGCTCAAGCTCATCGACGGCGGCATCGTCGTGGGCGAGAAACCCGGATGCAAGTATCCGGCCGAACGCGGCCAACTTTCGCTCGCTGCTGGTGCGTTGAGCCGACTCCATGACGTCAGCGACAAGGTCCGAGAGTCTCTCGTGGGCAGCAGCAACTGCCAGTAGGTTCTCAGGATCGGCGCCAGATTCGCTGGAAAAGGATCTGCCCACAGCCGCGATCCGCGCTCGCCGCCGTTCGGCATGATCGTCGATGTATTGTGCGAGCGCGGGGCCGACGACGGGCACCAGCCCGGCGGCGAGTTTGAGCTCAGGGCGCAGGCGGTCCAGCGCCGATTGTCTGTCGTCCGCCGAGTCCACTGAACCTCCGACACCTTGTCATGTTGCTTCGCCATCATCCTCAACGAAGGTAATGCGTGCGGTCCAACGGAACTGCCCACCGGTATGCCGTGGCCGCCGAGGAAGGCAGATACCCGAAACGGCAACGGGGCGTGCGCGTACTGGTCACTCAGACCCGGTATCGGGAGCGTCCCGGCGGATGGCGCCTATCGCCCAGGCGGCTACGGTCCGTATCGCGGATCACCACCGGACGCGTTGACGACCTGAGCTGTCCAGCCTTCAAAAGCTGCACCCCGACGTATACCGGCTGCTGTGACAAGGTCGTGCCCCGCTGCAACGGGCACAAGCGATCACGACGGTTGAGTAAGGTGCTCAGGATGGAACCTTCCACGGCGGATGCGGTCCCAGGGTTTCAAGGCCTGTGCTGCTGCCTCACACTGTTCGTCGGCGGCCCTCTCCTGATCATGCTGAGCCGTGTCGGCCAGAAGAAGAGCGGGCGCCCCGGGTCCGACGCTGCGGGCGGTGACGACTGGAGCCCGTCCTGACACGAAGCCGGTGGAATGACGGGCCGTTGCCGACCTCGTCGACAGTCTCCACCGGGTACGCGCTGTCTCCCGACCGCCGAGCGAGTAGAGCGACTAGATCGGGAAGCGGCCGCGGCACCAGCGCCAGCGGCGGCCTGCCTGCAGATGGTCGATGATCGCGCGCTGGAGCACGGTGCGGCGCGGCAGCCGGTCCAGGGGCGTGGTCAGGGTGCGGAACACGAACCGCAGCGCCTCGACGTCGGCGTCGATCCCTTCCGGCTCCTCGTAGGGCTCCAGCTCGAACCGCCGCTGGAACCGGACGATGTTGGAGTCCTCGGGCAGGTACTCCAGCAGCTGCGGGTCGAGCAGCCACGAGCCGCAGGAGAACGCCGTGTAGTGCTCGTCGGGGAAGTGGCGCGGGAAGAACGCGCGGGCCTCGTCGAGCGACGCCGCGACCGCCTCCGGGGTCAGCGGCCCCGACTCGGGGATGTGCAGGCCGATGGCGGTGTCGCCGCGCTGGTGCTGCAGCCGGCCCAGCTCGTAGAGGCCGCCCCGGGCGTGCAGTGTCAGCCAGCTCTGCATGACCGGCCAGCCCTCGCGGTTCATCCGCCGGTCGATCGCGAGGTTGCGGCCAAGGTCGGCGAGCGTCGCCCAGGACACGCCGTCGGGGACACCGTGGTCGCGGTGGTACGCCCGGACGACGTCGACCAGCGCCAGGTACGCGTACACGTACAGGTGCCGCCAGGCGGGGCCTCGGTCGCGCGGCAGCTCCGGGCCGGGCGGCAGCCACTCGTGGCCGCCGAGATCGGCGCGCACCAGGGCGATCGAGCGGTCGAGCAGCCAGCGCAGCTCCGCAGTCCACAGTGGCGAGTCCGGGTCGGGCCAGCCGGCCATGATCTCGGCAGCGTCGTCCGGCCGCACCGCGAGCCGGTCGAGGATCGCGGGCGCGTCGGCCTTGGCGGGCAGCGGGGCCGACGGCAGGTCACCGGCGAGCCGGTGCACGCGGTCGACGTCCTCGACGGTCACGCCGAGCCGGGCAGCGATGTCGTCCAGATCCACGCGGACGATGCTACCCAGCCGGCCGATCCGCGGTCACCCGGAGAGCCGGCCGCGTAGCGACCGCAGAGCGGCCGTGGTGAGCCCGGCCCGCGTCAGGTACTGCTCCGCGCTGCCGTACCGGCTCTCCAGGTGGGCGAGCGTGTTCAGCATGGGAAGCGGCGCGCAGCCGTCGGTCCGGGCGTAGTCGCCCGCGATCGTCTCGTGGTCCACCCCGGCCAGGCGCAGCAGCAGCGCCACGAGTACGCCGGTGCGGTCCCGTCCGGCGTGGCAGTGGACCACGACCCCGCCCGGCGGCGCCTCGGCGACGGCGCGCACGGCCGCGCCGATGCGGAGTGCGCAGTGGTCCAGCATCGGGGCGTAACTGTCCGGTGGGGGCACGTAGTCCAGGACGTCGTCGAGCATGGGCACGTGCCGGTAGAGGTCGTCCCCGGCGAAGGGGCTCGGCTTGTGCTCGCACTCCCAGGCCCACCGAAGGTCGACGATGCGGCTCACCGCGCCGGCGCGGAAGGTCGGCACCGCCGTGGCCGCCAACCGGTGATGGCCGTCCGAGCGCAGCAGCGCACCGGCCCGGATCGGGCCGTCTCCGGCGGGTAGACCGCCGAGATCGCGGGCGTTGCGGCAACCTGTCCAGTCGAGGTTCATACGAAACTCCCAGGTGGCACGGGGTCAGCGGAGTTCGGTGAGGAGGTCCTTGCCCTGCTGCCAGGAGCCGAGGCCGGAGTCGGCGTTGAGATGGCCGCCGCCCGGCACGACGACCAGGCGCGAGCCCCACGCCTGCGCGAACTGCTCACAGCGCGGCAGCGCTGCCCACGGGTCGTCGTCGGCGGCGACCAGGATGCTCGGGAACGGCAGCGGCACCAGCGGGATCGGCCGGAAGTTCACCAGCTCGGGCACCTCGGCGGTGTCGATGTCGGCCGGGGCGACCAGCAGCGCGCCGCGTACCCGCGAGGTGTCGCCGCCCCGGGCGACCCAGTGCGCCACGGTGACGCAACCGAGGCTGTGCGCGACGAGCACCACCGGCTCGGGCGCGGCCGCGACGGCCGCCGCGAGGGTCGCGACCCAGTCGCCGAGCCGCGGCTGGAACCAGTCGGCCTGCTCGACCCGCCGGTACTCGGGGTGCTCGTGCTCCCAGCGGCTCTGCCAGTGTTCGGGGCCGGAGTTCTCGAAGCCGGGCAGGATCAGCACGCTCGCCATGGCGGCAGCGTAGTACGGCGGCCGGCGGCACCTCGCGCGGCCATGATCGGTTCAGCGCCGTGGGTGCGGCCGCACGGGGCCACCGCGATGATCTTCCCGGCTTAGGATGACCAGGTGATGGAGCAGGTGAGCAGCCGGGTTGTGTACCGCAATCCGTGGATGACGGTCCGGGAGGACGAGATCAGGCGCCCGGACGGCAGCCCCGGCATCTACGGGGTCGTGGAGAAGCCGGACTTCGCCCTGGTGCTGCCCCGCTGGGAGGAGGGGTTCTGGCTGGTGGAGCAGTACCGGTACCCGGTCGGCCGGCGGGCGTGGGAGTTCCCGCAGGGCAGCTGGGGCAGCGGCAAGCACGGCGACCGGACCGACCTCGCCCGCACGGAGCTGGCGGAGGAGACGGGCCTGCGCGCCGGGTCCATGGCTCACCTGGGCCACCTGTTCGAGGCGTACGGCTTCTCGAACCAGGGGTTCGACGTCTACCTGGCGACGGAGCTGAAGGAAGGCGCCCACGACCGGGAGCCGACCGAGCAGGACATGATCCATCGTGCGTTCACGGACGCGGAGATCGCGGCGATGATCCGATCAGGGCAGATCGTGGACGCCCCGTCGCTGGCGGCACTGACGCTGTACCGCCTGCAGGCGGCGTGACGTGGCGGCAGCGTCACCAGAGCTGCGCTGCTAGGACGCGGTTTCCGCCTGGTCGGGCGCGACTTGCGGGCGCCGGCTCATCGGGATGTCGCGCAGGTTGAGCAGGAAGATCAGCGCGACCCCCGCCACCAGGGCGATGTCGGCCACGTTGCCCACGAACGGGCCGTAGTCGATGAAGTCCACCACGTGGCCCCGGGCGAAGCCGGGCTCGCGGAACAGCCGGTCCAGCAGGTGCGTGAACGCACCGCCCAGCATCAGGCCCAGCCCGACGGCCCAGGCCCGCGACGCCACCGAGCGGGCGAAGAAGACGATCGCCACGACGGCCACCGCGGCGAACACGGTCAGCACCCAGGTGTACTCGGTGCCGATCGAGAAGGCCGCGCCCGGGTTGTAGGTCAGCCGGAGCCGCAGCAGCTCGCCGGCGACGTCGATCGGTGCCCGGCCGGCCAGCTCGGTCTCCGCCCACCACTTGGTGAGCTGGTCGACCGCGACCAGCGCGGCGGCGAGCACGAGCAGCATCGGGTACAGCCGAGCCGGCCGACCTGGCGACGTCGTCCGCTCCTCGGCTGGCTGGTCCATCTCGATCTCCCTGTCCCGGTATCCGCTCCCGCGGGCGTGCGGCCTGCCACAGTAGCCCATCGTGGTGCACCGCTGGCGGCCGACGACGAGCAACCGCCGCGTCGTCGAGATCACGACGCGGGCGCGGGTGGCGACCTATCGGTATGTCCGTTTGTTGATGCGCTGATGTGTCCGGGGTCGAAGATCTGTTTCCGTGGACGCTTACCGCCGCCATGGTGACGGCTGGCGCCCACAGAAACAGATCTTCGCTGTTGACGTCAGCGGATCACCCTCCGCAGGATGTCGCTGGGCCAGATGCTGACCGTGCTGCCCTTTCGTGGCCCTGCGGTCAGCTCGATGCTGGGTGCGCCGGTTTGGTCTCCAGCGACACCGATGATCCGGCCCACCGAGTGGGGATGGAGTGCGAGGGCGACGTGATCGCCTATACCGACCTCTTGGCCGCTGGCGATGATCCAGCGCGCTGCGCCACCAGCGGTCATGGACACTTCCGCAGGCCGGTGAGGATCGCGCGCACCGCGATCGTCGAGCTGTTCCAACGATGTGCGCGATTCACCGCGTAGGCGCGGGCGATCTCATGAACCGCGTCGCCGACCGAGGGCTGCGATGCGGGCTCCTTACGTTCGAAGACGCGCGGTGCCTCGTCCCGCTCCTTGATGTTCATCATGCCTCCCGCGAAGCGGGGCACCGAGGCGAGGGAGATGGTGCGTGGCCGCCCCGGTGCCCGTCGAAGCCGGGTTGCCCGCCCGGCAGCGGTCCAAGTGGACCGATGGGGAACACGTTAGGAGCGGGTCGGCAGGTCGGCGGGTAGGAACCGTACCTGTGGTACGGCTACCGCAGCAGACCTACCACCAGCGCCAGCTCGCGGGCGTCGTCGCGGACCGGACCACCGTTGTCCACCAGATCGAGGAGCGCCTGCCTGACGAACGGTTCCCGCTCGGTCACGTCGAGGTTCTCGCGAAGGGCCTTGCCGATCATGTGGACGAGCCCGACGGGGTCGCCGGTCAGCTGGTATGCCCGCGCGATGTCGATGTAGGCGGCGGCACGACGGTGCGCGGGCAGACCGCCGAGGTCCAGCGTCGCGGACCGGCGGATCGCCCGGCCGGGGTGGAACAGGTCTGCCTCCATGCCCACGGCTGTGGCGGCCACCTCTGCGGCGCCGAACATCAGCCACGGGTGCATGTAGCCGGCGGGCAACGCATCCGCCGCTCGTTTGGCCCGGTCCCAGCACTGCCAGGCGAGCCCTTCCTCGCCGGCCTTGCTGTGCGTGCGTGCGGCGGCCAACTGGAGCTTGCCCCATCGCGCCAGCTGCTCGGCCTCACCGGAGTGAGGATCCAGCTCGGCGGTCGCGTCCACGACGACGTCATGTGCCATGCCGAGTTGTCCGGACGACCGGTAAACGTGGGCGTAGTACCAGGCGGCGGCGGCGATGGCGGCCGGGTCGTCGGAGTCCTGCGCGGCGGCCATCGCCCGGTCGGCTGACAACCACACCATCTCCGGGTGCGGACTGAAGGCGAAGAGCTGCTGCGCCAGGTGGTAGGTCCGCGCCACGCCGGTGCCCGCGCGTCGCCTGGCCGTCCCGTCGAGGTGCGCCACCGTGGCGCGGGCCTCCACCAGCAGATCGGGCAGGACGGCGGCGATCGCTGCCTTACCCGCGGGCGCGGTGTGCCACAGCTGCCAGGCCTGGTCGACCCGGCCCAGGAACCGGTCCACGTCGGGTTCGGTGCGGGCCGAGGGCCGTGCGTGGCTGGTCATCACTGCGACGACCCGGTCACCGGGAACGCTCGCCGCCTTGGTCAGGGCCGCCACGGGCATCGAGCCGCTGCCGGTGAGCTCGGCCAAGTCCGTCACGCCGAGCACTTCGGCGAGCCGGAGCAGCATCGGCAGCCGAGGTTGCAGGATGCGGCCGTTCTCCACCGCCTTGACCCACTCTTCGGACCGCCCGACCAGGCCGCCCAGGACGGTTCTCGTCTTGCCCGCCCGCTCCCGGTGGCTGCGCAGCCGGGCGCCGAAATCCGCTTTCCTCACCGAGGGCACCTCCGCACGAGGATCGATAGCGCCGACGGTACGTGGTCATCGGGCAGGCTGCCATCGGGCAAGCGACCTGTGGAGCTATGCCCGGACACGCGGATACGACTTGCCGCCTTCCTCTTGCCGCAGCTGATCCGCTCCCAGCGCCTCCAGCCGAGACACCGCACGCGGCTCAACCTAAGCGCGACTACGGGCGCGGCGACGGTGAGCCAGCGCGCTCTCTGGCTACGTCGACTTCCAGCAACAGGCGCAAAGCCCTGTTGGCGTAGTCCCAACAAGGATAGTCATTTGATGAGGCGGACGTCTCAATTCCCGAGGCGATACAGGCTTCAACCAGGTCAGTCTCGATCTCGTTCTTCGAGTCGGGATGCTGCCGCCCTAGCTCGACGAGGGATCGCTCCGCCTCCAAGCGGACGAACTCAGTCTCATCGTCGAATCTGGACAACAGACATTCTCGAACTTGCGTTGTCGGTGTGGTCTGGCCGAGCACGCGCACCGCAGCTCGTCTAGTCTCGGCTGCTTTGGAGTTCTGTGCCAGGTCAATCGCGACTCGGATAGCCGGTTCGCTTAGCGCACCGCCATTGGCCAGTACTTCTAGAGCGCCAATTCTGGTCGATGGGTTGCCTGCGCCCGTGGCTATCCTCAATGCCGTGCTGATCTCGCTTTTAGTTAGCGTGCCGTGCTTGGCTACAATCTGTAGGGCCCGGACCTTTACAGCACGGACATTCACGGTGATGATGATACTCCGTGCGATGGCGAGCTCGTGTTCTGTGGGTGGACCGCTAGAGACCAGCGCCTCCAGCGCCAGCATTCGTACGGTGGGGTCAGAAGCGTTGGTGGCTAGATCGGTGAGCGCGGCGACGGTCCTTTCGTTGCGTGTGACCGGGTTGGCCAGTGCTTCGAGGGCCACGTTCCGCACAGTTAGTTCGTCGGCGCTTGTGGCCAGATCCGTAAGAGCGTGGATCGCGCGCTCATTGACGGCGTTGCCGGCAGAAAGAACCTCCACGGCTCGAACGCGTGTTGTTGGATCATCGTTATTGGTGGCGAGCTCGGTGAGTGTTGCGACCGTGGCCTCGCTGATCGCCCCACCTCGGACGAGCGCCTGTGTGCTGATGCTTCTAGCGAGGTGATCTGTCGCCGTCGTGCTGACTTGCAGGGCGATTGCAGCCAAAGGCTCCGAAAGTGCATCCACTAGGGCCAACATTAGTATATTGATGACCTTGAAGAACTGATCATTGGAACTAGTGACCTGCTCGGTGACGGCGGTGATTACTTGATTGGTGAGTGCCCGTCGAGCAGCCAGCACCTGCGTCGCAATGATTCGGACGAACGCTTGATCTGAATTTATGGCCAGCGTGCTTAGTGCGATGAGCGCCGGTTCGTATAGTTGATCGCCGGCGGCGAGCGCCTGCACCGCTTTCACCTGCATCGCAGAGTCAGTGAGGGTGGTAATCAAGCTTTGGGCGATATCAACCACCGGCTCACTGAGCATGCCGCAAACGCTAAGTGCTTCCACTGCGCTGATCTTTGAGCTGGGGTCACTGGCCGTGTTGGCTATATTGGTCAGACAGGCGATGATGGGATCGGTCAGCCTGCCGAGCTCGCAGGCTATGATTGCAAGAGTGCAGAACTGTTCCGGAGTGGTGCGGCTGGCGATTTCAGCCGACGACTCGATGGCCATCAATAGTCGGTTGGCGGCCTTTGTGGAGCCGAGGGCTGATAGGTGCCAGGACAAGGCGGCGCGATACCCGCTAAACCGGCAACGGCTTGTCTGTGGGTTAAGCCACTCGTTGACTGAACGATTTATGATGGCATCAATGGTGACGGTACTCAACGGGATGTCATCGGCAAGCGCGCGCAACATGAACAGGAAATCCCGTCCGAGAAGATCCTCATGGGGACTGGGATTGTGAGTGGCGGGGTAAATGGCATCGCTGACTAGAGTTTCAAGTTGCTCGAAGTAATCTATGCCAATCAAGCCCAGTGCGAGCAAGATCGGTTCATCATAACGGGGGTCGTGCAGCCTGCTCCGAAGGATCGCAGCCCGTTCGGTGGAGTCGCCGCGAAAGGCGAGCGCCCGGCCCGCATAATATTCTTCGAACGTCAGGTGGGTGAATCCGTAGCGTCCCGGAGCCCGTTCGACCAGCAGCCCGGTATGGCGATCGATCTTGTCGACGAAGTCCAGTACGCCTAGACCGGCGGCGCTGTTCATCGGATCCGCAGACTGCAGGACCTTGTCGTCCCAGGTGATGCCTTGATTGGCGGCCCAAAGAGCGCCGAGCACGCGCAGGAGTTCAAGTTTTGTTGCGGAGCCCTCGGGGCGGTGTTCATGTATCCACTCGCCTAGCTCGGTCAGCCAACCGCTCATGACACGGTCGTCCGGCAGATCAGCCTCAGCAACGCCCTGAACTGACCGCCACGTGCGCCCCAGCGCTTGGCAGACCTCGACGTAAGCCTCGACCCGTCGATGGGGAAGGCGTCCGCTGGCGCGATGGACCAGAACGAGTGCGGTTAGAAGCAGCGGGTTGGTGGCGAGTCGGCGTACCCCGGCATTGTCGCTTAAGGCTTCCTGGATAGCAGACGTCTCCCGCTGCGCAGCTGCGCGAATTGCCGACGCGGAGCCTCCAGGTGTTTCGGCTCGCTCGACCTCCTGACAGTAGACTTCCAGGAATCGAGCGATTGTTGCATCGTCCATGTCCTGGAGACGAACTGCCTCGAACGGGGCCGGTAGAGGTGCGGCCGAGTAGCCGGAGATTCGGCTTGTTACTACGAAGCGATTGTCCTGGCGCGAGTGCGCGGTCACAAAGTTGACCACTGCTTCCACGACGCTGCGGCGTTGTTCAGCGGATGCGATCTCGTCTAAACCGTCGAGGAGAACCAGGCAACCACCGTCCGACAGTCGTCGTTGTATCAGATCGGCCAGGCCGGGCGTATGACACTCCAGGCTTTTGAGGTATGTCGGCATGAAATCGGTGAGCGACGTCGCTTGGTGGGTTCTACGTGCGAACTCGCCGACCCTCAGATAGATCGGGAACATCGGAGGCAGGCCGTTCACCTGTTGGTCGGTGTTGAAGGCGCGGGCATGACTCAGCGCCAGATATCGCAAAAGGGTAGTCTTTCCTGCGCCCGGGTCCCCGAGTACCAGAAGGTGGGGTGTCGTGCGAACGGCGTCAAGTACCGGCAGGCCCTTACCGGAGCTATCCGCCGTGTCGCGGGAGAATGTGCGGCCGTGCTCTAGATTCAGCCGGTCAAGAGCTGCCTCAAAGGATGCCTCGTCGAGTTGCCCCGCGCGCAGCATCGCTTGCAGCCTGTCATGTTCCTTGCTGAACCAAAGTCGAGATCGATCTCCTGGGTGCCGGTCACGCTGTGCCTGTAGTCCTATGAAGACTTGAGCGAGTGGCAGCTTGACGGTTGTCTTGCGGACTACACCGGCTGTCGGAATCCAACGGAACTGGCCGATCAGCCACCGGAGGTAGTGGGTTTGGTCATCATCGGTCGCAGCTGCCACGCCCAGCCCTTTGGCTAGCTGAACTGCAACATTCGCAGTGGCGGTGGAATCGACTCGGGCAGTTATCTCGGCGAGTGCTGGCTCGCGCCGCACCTCGCCCACCAATTCCTCGATAAGGGTGGTGAACACCGGTCGCAAGGCATTGATGCGGTCCCACCGCTCGTCGTAGGAGGGCGTCGGTCCCAACGAGTCGACCGCCTGCTCGGCTAGCCGGATCGCTGATGGAGGAGATCCTGGCACGATTGCTTTTGCGAGTTCCGTTGCACCTTCGAGCGCGAGGAAGTCGGGATTGATATCGAATTCGGCCAGACGGAGGCCGTGTTTGCTACGAGTTGTTTCATAGGCACGGTCGAGTGCGTGCTCAAGTGCCTTCATCTGCGGGTCGCCCAGGACTCGCGCCCCTAGGCTCTTGACGGCCGAGCTGCCTAGCAGCTTGCCTACTTCGCCTGCTACAGCCTTAGCAAGTGCGCTGAGCACGGACGCGGTAAGCGGTTCCATGGTCGGAGTGTATCGACGGGCCACTCTGGCGCATCTGACTCGCTTGCGCACGTCGGCGAGTCTGGCCGTTCAGCCTAAATGATTCACCTCATGCCGGGTACGCGTTGGCGGCCGCACCCGCGCCGCCGGCCCGGAACGCGGCCGGCGCATGCACCACGCAGGTCTGCGTGTACTCGGTGATGCCCTCGTCGCCGTACTCGCGGCCGTAGCCGGAGCGTTTGACGCCGCCGAAGGGGGCGCGCAGGGACATGCCGGTCCGGTTGTGCGTGTTGACGAACACGAACCCCGCTTCCAGCCGCCGGGCCAGCGCGAACGCGCGCTCCTCGTCGGCCGACCACACCGACGCCGCGAGCCCCAGCTCGCCGGCGTTGGCACGGGCCACCAGATCGGACTCGTCGCGGTAGAACAGCAGCGGCACCGTCGGCCCGAACTGCTCCTCGGCCACCACCGGAGCATCGTCGGGTACGCCCACCAGCAGCGTCGGCGTCACGAAGTGACCGGCCCGCAGGTCGGTGCCCGGGTCGACGCGGCCCAGCGGCAGCGCGCCGCCGCCCCGCGCCAGCGCGTCCTCGACCAGCCCGTTCACCCGCACCGCGGCCTCGGCGCTGACCACCGGACCCATGCTCACGCCCTCGGCCAGCGGATCGCCCAGGCAGAGCACTTCCTGCGCGGCGGCCAGGTACGCGTCGAGGAACTCGTCGCGCCGGGACTCCGGCAGGTAGAGCCGCTTGGCGGCCATGCACACCTGACCGCTGGTCGCGAACGACGCCATGACCAGCCGCCGCATCGGCTCCGGGGACAGGTCGGCGTCGTCGAGCAGCAGCACCGGATCGTTGCCGCCCAGCTCCAGCACGGTCGGCGTGGTCTGGGTCGCGGCCGTCGCGGCGACCAGCCGGGCGGCCCGGTCGCCGCCGGTGAACGCGACCTTGCGGACCAGCCGGTGCCCGACCAGCGCCGCGCCCGCCTCGGTGTCGCCGTGCACGGCGTGCAGCACATCCGGCGGCAGCGCGGCGGCGAGCAGGCGCACCACGCGGTCGATGGCGAGCGGGGCCAGCGGTGACGGCTTCACCACGACGGTGTTGCCCGCGGCCAGCGCGGGCCCGATCTTCAGCAGGGACAGGATGATCGGCGCGTTCCACGGCGTGATCGCGGCGACGACCCCGTACGGGCGGCGGCGCAGCAGCAGCCGGCCGGCCGCGTCGTCGAGCTCCGTGTCGGCGAGCACCCGGGTGGCCCGCCCGGCGGCCCAGCGCAGGAACGTCAGCGCGAAGCCGATCTCGCCGCGGCAGTCGGCCAGCACCTTGCCCGACTCGCGGGCCAGCAGCTCGGCGAGCAGTGGCAGGTGCGGCTCGACGGCGCCGGCCGCGTCCCGCAGCAGCGCGGCGCGTTCGGCTACCGGCGTCGCGGCCCAGCCGCGCTGGGCGGCGTCGGCGGCGCGCACGACCCGGTCCACCTGCGCCGGTGACGCGGCGGGGACCGTGCCGACCAGCTCGTAGACCCGCGCCGGGTTGTACCGGGCGACCTGGCCGCCGTCGGCCGCCGCAGCGGTCCGGGCGACCGACTCGGGGCCGGACAGGGGAGCCGGGGCGTTCACGCCGTCACCGGTCGCGGGGCGGCGATCTCGGGGGCGTGCGGCCACGCCGGCGCGTTCACACCGTCTCCGGGCGCAGCGAGGCGATCATGCAGGCGCGCAGCAGGTAGGCCCGCGAGCGGGCCGGGTCGGCGGCGATCGTGCGCAGCTCGTCGAGGTGCGCGGCGCGCGCGACCGGGTCGGTGGCGGTGAGCCGCTCGTAGTTGCGGTGCGACACGGTCTGCACGTACTCCAGCGCGATGCGGCGCCGGTCGTCGGCCGCGTCGGCGGCGGCCCGCTCCGGGCCCGGCCCGGACAGCGCGGCGGCGTATGCGACCGCGTCGTGGATGCCGGAGTTCATGCCCAGGCCGCCGAGCGGGTTGTTGACGTGCGCGGCGTCCCCGGCCAGCAGGACCCGGCCGTGGTGGAACGACGCGGCGACCCGCTGGTGCACCCGGTAGATGCTGGCGTGCGCGACCCGCCACGGGCGGCCCGGGTCGGCGACCAGGCGCAGCCGCGCGTCGAGCCGCGCCAGCTCGGCCTCGTCCGGCGAGCCGTCCGGGGTGGGCAGCAGCACCCGCCAGTGATCCGGCGTACGCAGCAGCACCGACCAGTCCACCGGGTCGAACACGTAGTTGACCTCGGCCAGCTCGTCGAGCAGCGCGTGCAGGTCCTCCCCGGTCGAGGCGACCAGAAACCGCTCGGGGTAGGTGATGCCCGCGAACTCGACGCCCAGGCCGCGGCGCACGGCCGAGTGCGCGCCGTCGGCGGCGATCAGCCAGTCGGCGTCGAGGGTCGTCGCGCCGGCGTGGACGCGTACCCCCGTGGTGGTGTGCTCCGCGCCGGTGACCGCGTGCCCGAAGCGGATCTCGCCACCCCGGCGGGTCAGGTGCTCGGCCAGGATCGGGGTGAGCTTGGACTGTTCGAGCTGCACGCGGTAGGGGTAGGGGGTGTCGTTCGCGAGGACCGCCAGGTCGAGGGTGGCCACGTGCCCGGCGGCGCGGTCGCGGTAGGCGAAGGTCGGCGCGACCAGGCCCCGGGCCAGCAGCTCGTCGACGACGCCCAGCTCGGCGAGCATCTCCAGGGTCGGCGGGTGGAACGTCGACGCCCGCGACTCGGCGGCCAGGCTCCCGCCCGCTTCCAGCACGGTGACCTGCGCGCCCTGGCGGGCCAGCGCGAGCGCGGCGGTCAGCCCGACCGGTCCGGCCCCGGCGACGACGACGTGGGTCATGGCCTCTCCTCGCGGTGATCCTGCGGATGGCACGGCTGGGGGCCGGCCGGCTTTCGCGGCCGGGAGACTGCGGCTTGCGCGCTCCGGCGGCTCATGCCGCGTACCTGGCGTCGAGGGCGAGCGCGTCGTCCTGGCCCACCAGGGAGGTGAAGTCGGGCCAGGCCATCCGGTCGACCGCCGTGGCGCTGCCGGTCGCGGCGATCGCGGCGTAGGCGTCGGCGGCTCGGCGGCGATCGCGCCCAGCGCGCCGTCGCTGACCGACACCTCGTCGGCGGTCAGGCCCGCCCGGTCGAGCTGCCGGGGCAGCAGGTGGTCG
>NZ_JBFAOU010000064.1:0-42088 GCF_040675365.1 Catellatospora sp. NPDC049609
TGTGGTGGGGGTGTGGTGGGGTGTGCCGCGGTGCTGCGGGGGGGGCCCCGGCGCCGGCGCCGTGACGAGCCAGAGCCCGATCGGGAACCGGTAGCCGGTCCGCGGTTTACGGAACCGGTCCAGCAGCGCGGCCACCGCGGCGCGTGCGGCCGCCCGCTGCTCGGCCGGGGCGGCCCGGTACGCGGCCCCGGCGGGTCCGATCTCGATGAGCCACTCGGCCACCGGTTCGGGTTCGTCGGGTGCGGACATGACCGTGTCGTGCGGTTCGACCACGACGGTGTCGAAGCCTGACGCGGTGAGGATCCGGCCGATCCGGGCGGGATCGGCGAACGCGAACGGGCCGGGTTCGTCGCCGACCGGCAGCGGTGGCAGTACCCCGACATGCGGCGCGACGCCGAGCACGACCAAGGAGAGCCACGGGTTCGCCACGCCGTCGCGGAAGACGGTCGCCGCCAGGCGTCCCCCGGCCCGCAGCGCCCGGCGGATGGTGGCGCAGCCGGCGACCGGGTCCGCCAGCAGCATCAACGTCATCCGGGAGTACGCCGCGTCGAACGGCGTACCCGGCAGGTCTGCCGCGGTCTCGATGTCGGCGGCGGCGAACCGCAGACCCGGGTGGTGGTCAGCGGGGAACCGGCGGGCCGCCGCGGCCACCATGGACTCCGCGAGGTCCACGCCGAGCGCGGTGCCGGTCGGCCCCACCGCGGCCGCCAGCTCGGCGGTCGTGCCGCCGCAACCGCAGCCGACGTCCAGGACCCGCTCGCCGGGTTGCGGGTCCAGCCGAGACAGCGCGACGGCGCCCAGCGGTCGGCCGAGGTCGTCCTGCCGGTCGGCGTGCCGGATCCAGCCGGGCGCGGCCTGCGTCCAGAACGCGCTGCCGCGGGCGCGCAGCCCGGCCGTGTCGGCCATCAGAACGGCAGCTCGGCGCCGTCGACGGTCATCGCCCGGAAACCCGCACTCTTGCCCGCGTCGAAGCCCTCCGACTGTGCGGCCAGGCCCGCGGCACGCACCAGCCGCTCGGACTGGAACCGCCGGAACGCCGCCTCGTCCGCCCAGACGTTGATGATCCGCCAGCCGTCCTCGGTGGGCCCGGCCACGTGGGCCAGCAGGCCCGCCGGCCGATCGGGGCCGAGATGCTGCTCGACCAGCCTGTACTCGGCCTCGCTCACGCCGGGCATCTCCTGCAGCACACCGAACGGCATACGACCACATCCTTTAGATAGAGTTACGCTCTATCGAATAGAGCACTACAGTGAGGCGGTGGTTGTCAAGAGGCGCTACGAGTCGGAGCGGCGACAGGAGCAGGCCCGCCAGACCCGGCGCGCGATCCTGGACGCGGCCGCCCGGCTGTTCGTCGCATCCGGATACGCGTCGACGCCGCTGACCGCGATCGCCGCCGAGGCCGGGGTGGCGGTGCAGACCGTCTACGCGGTCTTCGGCAGCAAGCGCCAGCTGCTGTCCGAGCTGGTCGACGTGACGATCGCCGGCGACGACGAGCCGGTGGCGCTGCCCGACCGCGCCTTCGTCGCCGAGATCCGGGCGCTGGCCGACCCGCGCGCCAAGCTCGCCCGCTACGCCCGGCATCTCACCGGCATCCACGAGCGCGACGCCGGGGTGCTGATCGCGCTGGCGGGGGCGGCCACCGCCGACGCCGACGCCGCCGCCATCTGGCAGAAGAACGTCGAGGAACGCCGGCTGGGCATGCGCATGTTCGCCGCCGAGCTCGTCGCGACCGGCGCGGTCCGCTCCGACCACGACGTCGACACCGTCGCCGACGTGCTCTGGCTGGCGATGGACGTGCGCAACTACGACTGGCTGGTCCGCACCCGAGGCTGGTCGGCCGAACGCTTCCAGCACTGGTACGTCGACACGGTCGGCGCCGCGATCCTGGCGTGAACCCCGCCCGGCCGCCCGCCTGCGGTGCCGCCGGACGGGGCACCCGCACCGGCGGCTGCCGTGCGATCATCGGCCGGTGACCACCGCATCGAGGTATGTCGAGTTCGCACTGCGGGAAGCCCGGGGCGTGTCGCCGACGTACGAGCGGCTGTCACTCGCGATCTCGGCGGACGAGAAGATCCTGGCCCTGCTGGAGACCGTGCCCGACCCGAAACGGCAGCCGAACCTGCTGCTGGGCGTCGTCCGCCTGCTCGGCGGCCCGGTGGACGATCCCGCCGCCTTTCACGACTTCACGGTGGCGAACTGGTCGGCCGTCGAAGCCGAGCTGCGCACCCGGGCGACCCAGACCAACGAGGTCGGCCGGTGCGCGCTGCTGCTGCCCGTGCTCGCCGGACTCCCCCAGCCCCTGGCCCTGCTGGAGGTCGGCGCCGCGGCCGGGCTCGGGCTCTACCCCGACCGCTACACCTACCGGTACGGCGAGCACGAGCTCGGATCCGGCGGGCCGGTCCTGGACTGCGCGCTCACCGGCACGACCCCGCCGGCGCGGCTGCCCGAGGTGGTGTGGCGGGCCGGCCTGGACCTGAACCCGCTGCAGGTCACCGCACCGGCCGACGTCGCCTGGCTGGAGGCGCTGATCTGGCCGGAGCACCACCACCGGCGGGACCGGCTGCGCGCCGCGGCCGCCGTCGCCGCCGCGGACCCGCCGACGCTGATCCGCGGCGACCTCGCCGACGACCTGCTCGGCCTGGCCGCCCAGGCACCGGCCGGGGCGACGCTCGTCGTGTTCCACACCTCCGTGCTGTACCAGGTGCCGGCCGCGCGCCGGGCCGCGTTCCTGGACCTGGTACGCGACCTGCCCGGCCACTGGATCTCGGTCGAGGCCCCCGACGTCGTGACCCACGCGGGACTGCCGCCCGCGCCGGACGACGCGCTGCACAACGTGCTCGCGCTCGACGGCAGGCCGCTGGCCTGGACCCGCGGCCACGGCCAGGCGATGACCTGGTTCGCCTGACCGGCGCGGCGGCGCGGTGCCGTCCCCGACCCGCTCAGCCGACGAACGGCGCGGCCGACCGGCGGGCCGCGTCCCGCAGCACCGGCACGTCCGGGGCGAAGAGCGGCTCGGGAAGCCCGTCGAGCGCGAACCAGCCGAGCCGGGTGGCTTCGCCGTCCGGCTCGGCCACCTGCCGCAGGGGCGAGCCGAGGAACACCGCGCCGACGAAGTGCACCGTCCGCCCGCTGGGATAGCGGTGCACCTGCGTGGCGGGATCACTGTAGATGCCGAGCAGGCCGTCGAGGCGGACCTCCCACCCGGTCTCCTCCCGACATTCGCGGATCGCGGCCTGCGCCCAGGTCTCACCGGGTTCCACGCCTCCACCGGGCAGACCCCAGGTGCCCTCGCCGTGGCGGCGCATCAGCAGCACCCTGCCCGCCTCGTCGTACACCACGACGCCGCACGCGGCGCGAACGACGGCTCCATCAACACTCATGGCTGTGATCGTGCCAAAGAGGGACCGGCGGGCGCAGGCCCGGAGCAGCGCAACCGAGCGGCCGGGTCCGGCCGGCCCGGGCCCGGTGGGGTCGTGCCGACCGATCGCGCACCCGTTGACCCCGGTTATACGCTGCCGTCCATGTCCGACTCAGCACCGCAGCCGACGCCCGGACCGACTCCGCCCACGCCCGCGACGCCCCCGGACTCGCGCCGGCGGATCGGGGTCCTCGGCCGGGTGCTGGTCGGCCTGTCCGGCGCCGCCTGGGTGCTGGCGCTCGCCACGGCGGTCGTCATGGTGATCGCGTTCCTGACCGGCGAGCTGGCGGGCATGGTCGCGCTGTCCGGCATCGTCATCGTCGCGTTCGCGGTCGCCGGAGCCGTGCTGATCAGCGGCGTCACCGCGCTCTACCTCTACCTGACAAGGCCGCGCTGAGGCGACCGTGACGCCGGCATGACGGCCGGATCGCATGGTGTTGCCAGCGCCGCAGACAGCGGCGCGGCACCCCCGAGGAGAGGCCATGAACAAGTCGAAAGCCGTCGTGCGGGCGCTGGTGCTCGCCGCCGCGCTCGTGCTGCCGCTGGGCCTGGCGATGCCCGCGCAGGCCGCGACCACGCGGGACGGTTGCACCGTCGACCCGCAGACGCCGTTCCACAACGGCACCTTCACCGCCGGTGGCGACAAGTGGATCGACTACGACGTCGAGGTCGACTGCAACGCCGGACGCACCATCGAGATCGAGATGCAGCGCTGGGAGGCCGACAACGGGCTGAACGGCGCCGACGACCTCATCGGCACCAGCAGCACGACCCGGACCTTCAACACCACCTCCGGGTGGACCTGGACCATCACCGGCGTGCTGCCGGACAACGACGGCGGCCTGGACCAGTACTCGGAGATGTACCAGCGGGTGCGGTTCCGGGTCAACAGCAACGGCGTGTACGGCTCGTGGACGGCCTGGGAGGACAGCAACGTCAGGTCGATCCACGTCTGATCCGCGCGGCAGCCGCAGGCCCGGTCAGGTCACCCGACCTGACCGGGCCTCCGGCCGCTCCCGCGGCTCTCGTCCGTCGCCTGCCCGCCGGTGGTTGGCGCGGCCGCGCCGTGGGGTAGGTGCCGCCCATGACGCAACTCGACACGGTGGGGTATCCCGAGCCGCCAGCCGTCGGCGGGGAGGCCGAGACGCTGCTCGGCTCCCTGGAACGGCAGCGCGCCACGTTCGCCTGGAAATGCGCCGACCTCGGCGACGCCGAGCTGCGGGTGAGCGTCGGCGCGTCGACGTTGACCCTCGGCGGCCTGCTCAAGCACATGGCGTACATGGAGGACGTCAACTTCACCGGCGACCTGGCCGGGGCCGAGCTGCCGGCGCCCTGGCAGGACCTGGAACGGACGGCCGGGCCCGGCGGGGAGTGGCGCTCGGCCGCAGGCGACGGCGCGGCGGCGCTGCGCCGCCTGTGGGAGCAGGCCGTCGACCGGTCGCGGCAGGCGGTCACCGAGGTGCTGCTGACGACCGGTGTGGACACCGTGTACACGGCGCCGGACGGCAGCCTGGTCACCCTGCGGCGGCTGCTCGTCGACATGATCGAGGAGTACGCCCGGCACACCGGGCACGCCGACCTGATCCGGGAGGCGATCGACGGCCGGGTGGGCGAGGACCCGCCCGGACCCGCGTACCCGTTCCAGATCACCTAGGTCGCCGGCGTGGCCGCGCCCCTTGCCCTCATTGCCCTCTTTCGATACCGTCCGGTTAGGTGCGGCACCGTCTCCGCTCATTACCTGCCGCGCCGGGTTGGGCCCCGAGACGAGAGGCGCGACACATGGCATTCCCCCCGAGACGCACCCTCCGCAGTGCCCTGGCCGCCGGCGTGTCCGCACTGCTCCTCGCCGGGCTCACGCCGGGCGTGGCGGCCGCCGAGGACCCGGACCCCCGCATCGGCCTCGGCGCGGGCTGGCTCGACGCCGCGTCGGCGATCAGCAACCTCGAACACCTCGCCCACGTCGACAAGCCCCCGGGCTTCGTCAACCCGGCGAACCCGGGCGACTTCGGCTTCGCCGGCTCGGACCTCGCCTTCACCGGCCACTACGCCGTCATGGGCAACTTCAACGGGTTCATCGTCTTCGACATCGCCGACCCGTCCGCGCCGTCGGTCGTGGCCGGCGTCGTCTGCCCGGGCGGGCAGGGCGACGTGTCGGTCCACGGCGACCTGCTGTTCATGTCGGTCGAGGAGTCCCGCGGCCGCGTCGACTGCGGCACCGACCCGACCGTGGGCGTGCGGTTCCAGGGCGTGCGGGTGTTCGACATCAGCGACATCACCACGCCGACGCAGGTCGCCGCCGTGCAGCTCTGCCGCGGCTCGCACACGCACTCCGTGGTGACCGACCCGGACGACCCGGCCAACGTGTACGTGTACGTGTCCGGCACCGCCGGCGTCCGCCCGGCGACCACGCTGGCGGGCTGCAACAACAACCCGGCCACCGGCGAGAACCCGTCCCGCTGGCGCATCGACGTCATCAAGGTCCCCGTCGCCGACCCCGCGGCGGCGGCCGTCGTCGGCGGACCACGGCTGTTCGCCGACCCCGAGACCGGCGCGATCGACGGGCTGCAGAACACGCCCCCGGCCCCGACGCACCCGTCCGGGATGAACTGGGGCCCCACGCCCATCACCGACGCCTGCCACGACATCACCGCCTACCCGGCGCTCGGTCTGGCGGCCGCCGCCTGCGAGGGCAACGGCATCCTGATCGACATCTCCGACCCGGCCCATCCCGTGCGCCTGGACGAGGTCGCCGACCCCAACTTCGCGTACTGGCACTCGGCGACGCTGACCAACGACGGCAAGAAGGTCATCTTCACCGACGAGTGGGGCGGCGGCACGGCGGCCCGGTGCCGCCCGACCGACCAGGCCAGCTGGGGCGCGAACGCGGTCTTCGACATCGTCGACGGCGACATGGAGTTCCGCAGCTACTACAAGCTGCCGGTCCCCCAGACGCTGACCGAGAACTGCGTCGCGCACAACGGCTCGCTGATCCCGGTGCCCGGCCGCGACATCATGGCGCAGGCCTGGTACCAGGGCGGCGTCTCGCTGGTCGACTACACCGACTCGGCACACCCGCGGGAGATCGGTTACTTCGACCGCGGCCCGATCTCCGCCACCGGGCTGGTCCTGGGCGGCATGTGGTCTGCGTACTGGTACAACGGCGAGATCTACGGCAGCGAGATCGCGCGCGGGCTGGACGTCTTCGGCGTCAAGCCGAGCGCGCACCTGACCGCGGCGGAGATCGCCGCGGCACGCCAGGTCCGGCTGCCCGAGTTCAACGCCCAGCACCAGACGCCGATCACCTGGGCGCCGTCGCTCGCGGTCGCGCGGGCGCGCTTCGACCAGCTCGCGCGCACGTGCACCACGACCATCACCGGCCGCCGCGCCGGCCCGCTGGTCGTCTCCGGCGTGACCTGCCTCGACGGCGCGACCGTCAACGGCCCGGTCGCCGTGCGCCGGGGCGCGACGCTGCTCGCGATCGACTCGACGATCTCCGGCGCGGTGTCGGCGTCGTCGGCGGCCGCGGTGCACCTATACCACAGCACCGTCCGCGGGCCGGTGAGCGTCTCCGGCGCCACGGGCAGCGTGGCGGTGGTCGACGCGACGGTGCACGGGCCCGTCGCGCTGTCCGGTAACAGCACCCCGGGCGTCGAGCCGGTCATCGCGGGCAGCACGGTCAACGGTCCGCTCGCCTGCTCGGGCAACTCCCCCGCGCCGCTCGACCTCGGTGCGGCCAACACGGTCAACGGCCCGGCCACCGGGCAGTGCGCTCCGCTCGGCTGAGCGCGACGCGAAGCGCCGAGGGGACGGTCCACCACGGGCGGTGGGCCGTCCCCTCGGCGTTTCGGGCAAAATAGACGGCATGCCCGTACAGCTCAACCACACCATCGTCATGGCCGCCGACCGGGACCGGACCGCGGACCTCCTCGTCGACCTGCTCGGCCTGGCACCTGCCGCGACCTACGGTCCGTTCCGCGTGGTCTCGCTGGCCAACGGCGTCTCGCTCGACGTCGTCCAGGCCACCGGCCCGATCCATCCCCAGCACTACGCGTTCCTGGTGACCGAGGAGGAGTTCGACCAGATCTGGGAGCGCATCCGCGCCCACCGGCTGCCGTTCTGGGCGGATCCGCACCACCACCGGGCGGGCGAGATCAACCACAACGACGGCGGTCGCGGCCTCTACTGGGAAGACCTCGACGGGCACAACCTGGAGATCATCACTCGCCCCTACGGCGGCTGACCCCGCCCGCGGGCGCGCCCGTCCCTGGTACGCGCCGATGCTCGCCGCGCGTGCCGGGGATCGGTTAACGTATTCGAATCATGCTCGGTTCCCGCCGCCTGGTCATCGCCGCCGTGGCCGCCGCTGTCGCGGCCGGCGTCGCGGTCGCCGTGGGGATCGCCCTGTCCGATGACGAGCCCGGCCCGGTCGCGGCCACTCCGACGTTCCGCGTCGTCCAGCCGGGCGCACCCGGCCAGTCCGCACGCACCCTCTCCCCCGAGGACGTCGCCCGGCTGTCCGCCCCACCGCACAACGCGGCGGACGTCGAGTTCATGCGCATGATGATCCCCCACCACCGGCAGGCGCTCGAGATGACCGCGCTGGTCGCCGGCCGCAGCCAGAACGCCGCGATCGCGCGGCTGGCCGAGCGGATCGAGCTCTCGCAGCAGGACGAGATCGCGCTGATGGAGCGGTGGCTGACGAGCCGGCGGGAGGCGCTGCCGTCGCCGCACGCCGACCACGTCGGCCACGGTGACCTGATGCCCGGCATGCTCGACCAGACCGACCTCGACCGCCTCGCGCAGGCGAAGGGCCCGGCGTTCGACCGGCTCCTCCTCGAGTACATGATCCGGCACCACCAGGGCGCGGTGACGATGGTCGGCCGGCTCTACCAGGCCGGCGGCGGCATCGAGCCGTCGAGCGACCGGCTCGCCCGCGACGTCGAAGCCGACCAGCGGATCGAGATCCGCCGCATGACGGAACTGCTCGGCACGCTCGCCGCCTGAGGGCCTCTGCGTGGAGACACCGCGTCCCGGCCGTCTCTTCGCTGACGGGCGGCCGGACCCGGCCACCGGAGCCGCCGCGGGCGCCCGCGCGGAGGCTATTTGTCGGAGGCACTGGGTACGGTTCCGATGTGGAAGGCAGTGCGACGACCACCGCACCGGCACACCGGGCGAGCCGTGCCGCGCTCCATACCGCCATGCTCACGCTGCGGCTCGCCATCGCCGACATCACCGGCACGCCCGCCTGGGCCCGCCTGCTCGACGTCGCCGCCGGCCACCCGGGCCGCGGCGTCAACGACATCCTGCTGATCGCGCGGCAGCGCCCGGACGCCACCGAGCTGGGCACCTTCGACCAGTGGCGGTCACGGGGCGCCCAGGTGCGGCGCGGCGAGCGCGGCATCGCGCTGCTGCTGCCGCTGGACGACACCGGTGGCGCGTACGACGTCGTCAGGGTCTTCGACGTCACGCAGACCGACGCGACGCCCGCGCCGCAGCGGCCGGTGCCCGATCTCGTGCGGGTGGTGTCCGCGCTGGCGGCCCTGGCGGACCGGGCCGGGCTGACCGTCCGGCTCGGTCAGGGGCTCGCCGCGGTGGCGCGCGCCGACGGCGACCGCCTCGACCTGGCCGCCAACCGGCCCCTGTCCGCGACGGCGGGGCATCTGGTGCACCACCTGGCGTTTCGGACGCTGCCCGAGGGTCCGGTCCGCGACGTGCAGGCGGCCGGCGTCGCCCACATCGTCGCCAGGCGTTTCGGGCTGCGGCCGCCCGACACCCCGCTCCCGGAGCCCCGCCACTGGGCGGCGCTGCTGGAGCCGGCATCCCCCGGCCGCGCCGTCGTCGACACGGCCGCGGTGGTCATCGCCCGAGCCGACGCCCTCACCGCCCGCCTGCGGCGCATGCTTGAACAGGCCCCGACGCCCCCGCCGGTGCCGATGCCACGACGCCCCTCCGGTCGCACCACGACCGAGCCACGTCCGGCCGCGGCAGCACGCGCCGCGCCCGAGGCCGGACCCGCCCACCGGCCGACCCGGGCGGTCGACGGGGCCACCCGCGGGCGCGCCAACCGGTCAGCGCTGCCAGCCGCCGACGGGGCCGCCCGAGGAGCCACCGACCGGGCCGCCCTGTATGCCGCCGACCGGGCCGCCCTATATGCCGCCAACGCCGCCGCCGCCGCGTTCTACGCCACCCGCCTGCCGGGCAGCCGCGCCGCCGCCGCCTACCTCCGGTCGCGGGGCATCGCCGCGGCCGCCGATCCCGGCCGCGGCTGGCAGCTCGGCGTGGCCCCGGCCGGCGGGGACGCCCTTCTGCGGCACCTGCGCGCCCTCGGCTTCGCCGACCAGGTCATGCTGGACGCCGGCCTGGTCGCCATCGGCCGGCGCGACGGCGGGCTGTACGACCTGTTCCGCGAGCGGCTGGTGTTCCCGATCCACGCACCCGACGGGCAGATCGCCGGGTTCACCGGCCGCGACCTGTCCGGGCGCAGCCCGGCGAAGTTCTTCAACACCGCCGAGACGGCGATCTTCCGCAAGAGCAGCCTGCTGTTCGGGCTGGCCGGGCGGACCGGCGGCCAGGGTCCGCCCGAGCGGTTCGTGGTGGTCGAGGGTCCGCCCGACGCGATCGCCGCCCACCTGATCTACAGCGGACGCGGCACCGGTCGCACCGTCGCGGTGGCCTCCTGCGGGACCGCCTTCACCCGCGCGCACTTCGACCTGCTGAGCCGCGTGGCCGGGCCGCAAACCCGCCTGGTGATGTCGTTCGACGACGACCGGGCCGGCGCCAGGGCGCTCGACCGCGCCTATCCGCTGGCCGTCACCTGGCCGCACGGACCCGCGCTAGGCACCCGGCCGGTCGGGTTCAAGGACATCGCCGACCTGCTGGCGGCGCGGGGCAAGGAGGAGGCACTGGCCAAGCTCAGCGCAGCCGAGCGGCCGCTGCCGCTGCTCGGTGTCCGCCGCGCGCTGGACACGGCGTTCCCGGAGCGGTTCAACGCCGAGTGGCCGGAGGACCGGATCCGCGCCTACCGGACGATCGCGCCGTTCCTGCTCGACGCGGTCGGCCAGGACCAGGTGGACCTGGTGGTGCGGGCCGCCGCCGAGCGCCTCGGCCTCGACCCGCATGAGATCACCGACGGCGTCGTGGCGCACTTCGCGAGCGAGCACGAGGACGGTCCGGGGCGCGGCTGACCCGCGATCCGGCTCGCCTCGCGAAACGACGCCCCTTCCGACCTCGGCGGGCCGGGCCATGGGCCACGCGTCACAGCCGCAGCCAGAGGGCCGGTATGTTCGGCGGCTCCCAGCCGACCTGCGACAGGTGCGGCTGACGGCACCGCCGGCGCGCCCCCTTGACCGTTTGTTGTCCACGGTCCGCCCGCGCCAAGACGGCCGGCCGGCACGCGCGGCAGAGGGTCGTCCCGCGCGACGACGCGGCGCTTCCAAAGTCGGCCAAAACCTGCGAATCGGCGATAAAATCGAGCCCGTAAACTTGAATTGTTCCAGATGAGTGGCATAGTTGATCGCATGACGGCCGACTTCGAGGCGCAGCTGCGGGCAGTCTCCCTGCACGTGACGCGACCCCGGTTGGCCGTGCTGGCAGCCCTGCGCGACCACCCGCACAGCGACACCGAGACGGTGATCGCCCTGGTGCGCGCCGAGCAGCCCCGGGTCTCGCACCAGACGGTCTACGACGTCCTGCGGGTGCTCACCGAGGCCGGCCTGGTGCGGCGCATCCAGCCCGCCGGGGCGACCGCCCGCTACGAGTCGCGGGTGGCCGACAACCACCACCACGTCGTGTGCCGGTCCTGCCATGCCATCGCGGACGTCGACTGCGCCGTCGGCGACGCGCCCTGTCTCACCGCGTCGGACGACCACGGCTTCGTGGTCGACGAGGCGGAGGTCGTCTACTGGGGCACCTGCCCCGGCTGCGCGGCCGAACGCATTTCCCAGTGATCCGCCAGTTCGGAGGAAGCAATGAGCGACACCCAGGACAACGCCCCGACCAGCGCGCAGGGCGTTGACCAGAAAGAGGCGGCCGGCTGCCCGGTCGCGCACGACTCCGTGACCGCGCACGGCAGCGAGAGCGAGAACCCGGCGATCGACGCGCCGACCCCGAAGACCGGCGGCCGCCCGCGCACCAACCGGGACTGGTGGCCCAACCAGCTCGACCTCTCCGTGCTGCACGCCCACTCACCCAAGGGCAACCCGCTGGGCGACGACTTCAGCTACGCCAAGGAGTTCGCCAAGCTCGACGTCGCGGCGCTCAAGCAGGACATCATCGAGGTTCTCACCACCTCGCAGGACTGGTGGCCCGCCGACTTCGGCCACTACGGCGGCCTGATGATCCGGTTGAGCTGGCACGCCGCGGGCACCTACCGCATCGAGGACGGGCGCGGTGGCGCGGGCGACGGCGGCCAGCGGTTCGCCCCGCTCAACAGCTGGCCCGACAACGCCAACCTGGACAAGGCCCGGCGGCTGCTGTGGCCGGTCAAGCAGAAGTACGGCCAGCAGATCTCGTGGGCCGACCTGCTCGTGCTCGCCGGCAACGTCGCCCTGGAGTCGATGGGCTTCAAGACCTTCGGTTTCGGCTTCGGCCGCGAGGACGTCTGGGAGCCCGAGGAGATCTTCTGGGGTCCCGAGGACGCCTGGCTCGGCGACGAGCGCTACGCCTCCGAGAAGGAGATGGCGGCCGGGGTCGGCGCGACCGAGATGGGCCTGATCTACGTCAACCCCGAGGGACCGCGCGGCAACGCCGATCCCGCCGCGGCGGCGCACTTCATCCGCGAGACCTTCCGGCGGATGGCGATGAACGACGAGGAGACCGTCGCCCTCATCGCCGGCGGTCACACCTTCGGCAAGACCCACGGCGCCGGCATCGCCGACGACCACGTCGGCCCCGAGCCCGAGGGCGCCCCGCTGGAGGCGCAGGGCCTGGGCTGGCTGAGCACCCACGGCAGCGGCAAGGGCGGCGACACGATCACCAGCGGTCTCGAGGTGACGTGGACGGACCGGCCGACGCAGTGGAGCAACCGCTTCTTCGAGATCCTCTTCGGCCACGAGTGGGAGCTGACCCGCAGCCCCGGCGGCGCCAAGCAGTGGGTGGCCAAGGACGGCGAGGCGATCATCCCGGACCCGTACGACCCGGCGAAGAAGTACAAGCCGACGATGCTCACCACCGACCTGTCGCTGCGGGTCGACCCGGCGTACGAGAAGATCTCGCGCCGCTTCCTGGCCAACCCCGACGAGTTCGCGCTGGCCTTCGCCAAGGCCTGGTACAAGCTGCTGCACCGCGACATGGGTCCGGTCAGCCGCTTCCTCGGGCCGTTCGTGCCCGAGGCGCAGCTGTGGCAGGACCCGGTGCCGGCCGTCGACCACGCGCTCGTGAGTGACGCCGACGTCACCGCGCTCAAGGCCAAGGTGCTGGAGTCCGGCCTCACTACCGCGCAGCTCATCTCCACCGCCTGGGCCTCGGCCGCGAGCTTCCGGTCCACCGACAAGCGCGGCGGCGCCAACGGCGCGCGGCTGCGGCTGGAGCCCCAGCGCAGCTGGGAGGTCAACCAGCCGGAGCAGCTCGCGACGGTGCTGGAGGCCCTGGAGGGCATCCAGCGCGACTTCAACGGCGCCGGTGGCGCGAAGATCTCGCTCGCCGACCTGATCGTGCTGGCCGGCTCGGCCGCCGTCGAGAAGGCGGCGCGGGACGCCGGTGTCGAGGTGACCGTGCCGTTCCACCCGGGCCGCACCGACGCGTCCCAGGAGCAGACCGACGTCGAGTCCTTCAGCGTCCTGGAGCCGCGGGCCGACGGGTTCCGCAACTACCTGCGGCCGGGCGAGAAGACCATGCCCGAGGTGCTGCTCATCGACCGTGCCTACATGCTCAACCTGACCGCGCCCGAGATGACCGTCCTCATCGGCGGCCTGCGCGCGCTCGGCGCCAACGCCGGCGGCTCGCCGCACGGCGTGCTCACCGACCGGCCCGGCGTGCTCAGCAACGACTTCTTCGTCAACCTGCTCTCGCCAGGCACCCGGTGGAAGGCGGCGGAGTCCGGCGAGCACGTGTACGAGATCCGCGACCTGGCCACCGACCAGGTGAAGTGGACCGCCACCGCGGTCGACCTCATCTTCGGCTCCAACTCCCAGCTGCGTGCCCTCGCGGAGGTCTACGCCAGCCGGGACGCTCGCGAGAAGTTCGTGGCCGACTTCGTCAAGGCCTGGACCAAGGTCATGGAGCTCGACCGGTTCGACCTCGACTGATCACGGCGCACCGGCGGCCGGCCGATCCTCGGGGATCGGCCGGCCGTTCGGTGTCTCGCCGGAGGATTCCGCGTGCGCCCGCTCGCCGTCCTGGTCGAACATGGTGAGGATCTCGACCGGCCCGTCCAGCGCACCGATGGAGTGCGGGATCATGGTGGAGAACTCGGCCGCCTCCCCCGCGCCCACGGTCAGCCGCCGCTCGCCGAGGTGCAGCAGCACGGTGCCTGTGAGCACGGTGAACCATTCCCGCCCGGGATGCACCGCCAGGTGCCCGGGGCCGGTGCGCCGCTCCGGGGTGATCCGCATCTTGGCCACCAGCCGGCCGCTGTGCTGCGCCGCGTCGCGGGAGAGCACCCACGTGGTCAGCCCGGGCTCCTGATGCCGCACCGGCCGGATGATCACGTCGGTGTCGTCGACGGGCTCGACGAGCTGATCGAGCGTGGTGCCCAGCGCCCGTGCCAGCGCGACGAGCTGGTCCAGGTCGATGCGCCGGTTGCCGGTCTCGAGCCGGCTCAGCGCCGACGGGCTGAGGTGGCACCGGGCGGCGAGCGCGTCCAGGCTCCAGCCGCGCGCCTGCCGCAACCCGCGGATGCGCTGGCGAACGACTTCCGACAGATCGGCTTCCGGCACCCTGCCATGCTACGACTCCTTGCCAGAACCGCAAGGACGCTTGCCGTTACCGGATGGGCCCGTACCGTTGGGCGCGGGCGACGCCCCAACCGCTTAGACGACCACCTCAGGAGCCGAGCCATGAGCGAGCATCACCACCAGCACGGACCGGAGCACGCCGAGCACCCGGCGTTCGGCCCGCAGTGGTGGGAGCACCATTACCAGGGGCACGGCGCGCGGCACGGCTCTCCGAGCCCCCAGCTGACGGCCGAGGTGGCCGGCCTTCCCGTCGGCACGGCGCTCGACGCGGGCTGCGGGCGGGGCGCCGACGCGCTCTGGCTCGCCCGGCAGGGCTGGCGAGTGACGGCCGTCGACGTCTCGGCGACCGCCGTCGGCGACGCCAGGAAGGCCGCGGAGCAGCACGAACCCGACGTCGCCGCGCGCGTGCACTGGGTCGTGGCCGACCTGACCGCCTGGGCGCCGCCGACGCAGTACGACCTGGTGGTCAGCCAGTACGTCCATCCCGGCGTGCCCTTCGGCGCGTTCGCCGCCCGGCTGGCGCGGGGCGTCGCCCCCGGCGGGACGCTGCTCGTCGTCGGGCACGACCACGCCGATGAGCATTCCGCCGCCCATGCCCCCGGGCCGGCCTCGATCGGTCTCGACGCCGTCACCGCGGCCCTGGACCCGCGGCGGTGGGTGGTGGAGGTGGCGGAGTCCCGGACCCGCCACGCCGGGCACGGGTCGGCGCGGCCGAGCATGCATGACCTGGTCGTCAGAGCCAGGCGCACGTGACGGTATGCCCACAGCGGCCCATCCGTCACCCACCGGCGTCATACGATTGCTCTTCGTAGGGGGTGGGATGGATGAAGGTCCTCATGGTGCTGACCTCGCATGATCAGCTGGGTGACACAGGCCGCAAGACGGGTTTCTGGCTGGAGGAGCTCGCCGCGCCGTACTACCGGTTCCGCGACGCCGGATGGGACGTCACGCTGGCCTCGCCCCAGGGCGGACGGCCGCCGCTGGATCCCAAGAGCAACGAACCGGAGTTCCGGACCGACCTGACCCGTCGGTTCGAGGCTGACCAGGCCGCCGAGGCCCAGCTCGACGCGACGCTGCGCCTGGACTCGGTGTCCGCCGACGACTTCGACACCGTCTTCTACCCGGGTGGGCACGGCCCGATGTGGGACCTCGCCGAGGACCCCACCTCGATCGCGCTGATCGAGCAGGTCGTCCGCTCGGGCAAGGCCATCGCGCTGGTGTGCCACGCCCCGGGCGCGCTGCGCCACACCACGACACCGGAGGGCACCGCCCTGGTGGCGGGCCGCAACGTCACCGGGTTCACCAACACCGAGGAGGAAGCCGTCGGCCTGACGAAGGTCGTGCCGTTCCTGGTCGAGGACGAGCTCGTGGCCAAGGGCGCCCACTTCAGCAAGGCCGACGACTGGCAGCCGTACGTGGTGACCGACGGGCTGCTCATCACCGGCCAGAACCCGGCGTCCTCAGGCCCGGCAGCCGACCGGCTGATCTCCGTGATCCAGAAGATGAACGCCTAGCCGCACCACGGCGCGCGACCGGATCCGGCGGCGACGCGGCGACACGCGCGAGGTCATGGGTTCTCGATGGTGCCGGCGCCGCGGTCAGCGGCGGCCGAGACCGGCCGTGCGCATCAGGAGCGGTTCGGTGTCCGGTCCCGGGGTGGCCTCGGTGTAGACGAGGACCCGGCACTCGCCGCGCAGGTCACTCAGCTCGTCGACGCACTCGGCGAGCATCCGGTCCGCGAACTCGTCCACCGACGCGCTCGCCGGCCACTCGTGCGGCACCTGCCAGGGACCGCCAGGCCCCAGCGGCTCGAACGACGAGGTGCCCTCGCGCCGGAAGCGCAGGTCGTACCAGTAGCTCTGCCAGTACGGTCCGTCCTTGGCCATCGGCTTGTCATACCAGGCGGCACGGGTCGCGAGCAAGCACCGGCAGGCGGCTTCCCGAGTGCGAGGGCCGGTAGCGTCAGGGCGCCGGATCCGACTTGGCCAGCATGTAGTCCAGCCGTGCCAGCAGGTGGCGGGCGACCTGCTCGCCGGTGGCCCACTCGAACGCCGGGTCGGGCCGGCAGTCGTTGCGCATCGCCTGGTTCATCAGCCGCCACAGCTCGGCCGGCGACACCGTCGCCTCCGCGTGCACGGTCATGCCGGCCTCGCTCATCGCCTTGACACGCAGCGCGAACGACTCCGGATAGGACACCGCGGGATGGGTCATCGCCAGCACCGGGATCCGGTTCCACACCAGATCGCTGGTCACGGTGCCGTTGGCGTTGGTCACCACCAGGTCGGCGGCCGCGTAGTACTTCTCCGGTTCGGCGGTGAACCCGGCCCAGACGACGTCGCCGGCCCGCTCGGCGGGCACCGGGCAGAACGGTTCGGCCAGCACGAACAGCCGGTGTCCGGGCGGTGCGTGATCCAGCCAGGTCCGTACGGTCAGGCGCGCGATCGCGGTGTTGTCGACCATCGCGGTCATGCCGCCGACGGTGAGCACCGCGACCGTGTCGGACGCCGCGACGCCCAGCCCCGCGCGCGCCGCGTCGCGTCCGACGCCGAAGTCCTCCACCACCGGCCCGAACGCCTGGACGGGAGTGGTGAACCCGACGGGTCCGGGATGGGCGGCGGAGAAGTCGAGCAGCAGGATCTCCCCGGCCTGGTCCAGGATCGGATCCGACTCCGGGGCGCCCAGCTCCGAGTAGAACCAGTCGGTCAGCAGGATCGCCCGCCGCCGCCACCGCGTCGCGCAGAACGCCAGCGCCCACACGACCTCGTCGGCGATCACCAGGTCGAAGGGGTCGTACCGGTCCAGCAGCTCCCAGATGCGGCGGCCCGCCGCCGGGGACATGTCCTCGTGGTCGCCGATCCCCATGTCGGCGAAGGCCTCGCCGTAGAGGTCCAGGTAGACGGCGGCGCTGCCGGAGGCCATCACCTCGATCTCGACGTCGGGCCGCAGGCGGCGCATGGCCTTGACGATCCGCAGATCCCTGGCGGCGTGCCCGAAGCCGTGGCCGCGCGCCAGCAGCAGCACCCGTGGCGGCCGGTTCACGTCGCCGCCTCCTGGAGTCGTCGGCGCAGCAGCTCCACGGAGCCGAGCGCGGCGGTGAACGGCGGTGGTCCGTACGCCTCGTCGCGGCCGGTGGTGAAGCTCAGCACCGGCACCGGCGGCAGCACGCTGATCGTCGGCCGCTGCGCCAGCGCCGCCACGTGCGCGGCGGTGACCGGGCTGTCCCAGCCGCCGGGCGGCAGCGCCGGGGCGACCACCACCGGCGCGGCGCTGCAGTGGATCGCCAGCAGGCTCGGCGAGTCGGCCAGGCCCAGGGCCAGCCGCGCCAGGTAGTTCAGGCTGGCCGGGTAGACCAGGATCGCCTGCGCCCACTGTTGCAGCGTCACGTGCAGGGCGTCGGCGGCGGGCTGGGGCCACTCGTCGACGATCGCGTCGCGACCGGTGATGCAGCCGGTGGTGGTGGCGGTGAGAAACTGCAGCGCCGACCGCGTCAGCACGGTCTGGACCTCCAGCTCCGGGTACGCCGAGCGCAGCCACGCCAGGTCGCGGGGCAGGAACGCGGCGTTGAGCGAGCCGGTGGCCACCACCAGCAGCCGCCGGAAGCCCAGCGGCGGCAGCCTGCGGTCGGTGGATGGGGTCGGTTGGTCCATCACTCGTCCTGACCGGGCAGGGAACCGATGACGATCTCGCCCACGGCCGACACCTCGAGCGGGTCGAGGCCGGTCGCTTCGGCGAAGTCGGCGGCGTCGCCGGTGCCGACGGCGCACGCGCCCAGGCCCATCGCGGTGGCGCTGAGGTACACCGACTGCAGCACCACGCCGGCGTTGCGCAGGGTCAGCGAGTGGGCGAGGTCGCCGTACTTGCGGGTGGGCCGGTCGAAGCGGGCCGCGAGGCTGATGAGCACCTGCGGCACCGACTCGCGGTTTATCGCCAGGTAGGCGGCGTTGATCATCCGGACCAGCGGGACGGTGTCCCGGGTGACCACGGCCAGCGCGTGCCGGTCCGGCAGGTAGCGGTACACACCCGGAGCCAGGCCGTGGCACGCGCGGACGGTCAGGTAGTGGTCGAGCTCGTGCAACGCCCCTGCCGACGGCACCGGCCGCAGGGTGTGCGCGTAGAGGCGGCCGGCGGCGGGGTCGGGCTCCATTCGCTGCTGGATGCGCGCCACCCGGTACAGCAGCTCCCCGAGCTGCGGCAGCGCCAGCGGTGCGCGGCCGAACCGGCGCACCGAGCGGCGGCTCTCCATGACGTCGGCCAGCGGCGGGTCGGTGCGCCGCAGCGCCGCCAGGTCGGGCACGGGCAGCGGGATGTCGGTGTCGGCGGCGGGACCGCCGGGCGGTTCGTCCAGATCGGCCGGTGCCGCCAGGCGCGGATCGACCAGGCCGTTGCGGCTGCGGGTGTGGGTCCAGGCCGCGTGCGGCGGGCGCGCGGGCTGCGGACCGGGCGCGTCCACCAGCCCGACCGCGGCCAGCAGCCGCAGCAACTGCGGGCCGCCCGGGGCGAGCCGCGCGGCCGTCTCCGGCGTGGCCGGGGCGCACAGCGCGGCCGCCACCGCCGCCAGTTCGGGCCGGTGCAGGTGCACGACGGTGCCGTCGCGGGCGGACTCGACCACGGCCTGGTCGCCGGAGCGCCGCAGCAGCGCGTACGGCGACAGCTGCACCGACCCGCCGACGACCGGCTCCACATCGGGCCGCAGGTCGGCGCGCCGGGAGTGGATGCGCGCCGTGGCCACCTCGCCGTGCTCGTCGGCGCACCCGAGGGTGATCACGCCGGTGACGAGCAGCCGCCTGATCAGCGCGTCACCCCGCTCGGCGTCCAGGGCAAGCTGGTCGCGAAGCTGCTGCCAGGTCAGCGGCCGGCGCAGCGCCCGCAGCACGGCCGCCACCGAGCCGTCCGCGTCGTGCAGTGCCACGGGTTCGCGGTCCGCGATGGTGATCGTCAGGTCGGCGGTCGCGGTGGCGTCGATGGTCGGCCGGCCGTCGAGGCGCAGTGTGATCATCGCGGCGCGAGCTGCCGGGCGTGGCGGTAGCCGGCCCGGACCGCGTCGAGCATGAGCTCGGCCAGCGGCCGCTCCAGCTCGTCGAGCACGTCGCGGGTGGCGACCGGGTGCAGGTGCGCCTGCGGGAGCGTGGTGAACGCCCGCCGCGTCACCGGGTCGGCCAGCAGCGTCTCCAGCGCCACCTCGTCGGCGACGGGGAACCGGCTGGGCACCGGGGTGCCGTCGGGCCGGTAGAGCCGGACCGAGGGTCCGGTCAGCGTGGCGCCGACCGCGAACGGCGTGAGCCACAGCCGGTCGAGCAGCGGGTCGTCGATCCGGCGGTGCTGTCGCCGCCACGGCTCGGTGTGCATGCGGGCCAGCTCGGTCACGCGGGCCGGGTCGAGCCCGGTGTCGGCGAGCCACTGTCCGGTGGGCCGGATCGACCAGGGCAGCCCTCCGTCGCCGATCGGCTTGCGCTGCGCGTGGTAGGGCTGCGACCCGAACTCGGGCATCTGGTAGTGCGCGAACGTGGGCAGCAGGTCGGCCATGGCGAGCAGGTCGCCCGGGGCGGGTGCGGGCACGTCGTCGGCGAAGCACACCGACCGGCGCGGCCCCTGGTGGGTGTTGCCGGTCAGGCTGTCGGGCGAGTCGTGGTCGATCAGGTTGGGGATGCGGCAGATCGCGCTGACCTGGCGTTCGCGCAGGAAGTTCATCAGCGCGACGTCGTCGGTGGGGGTCCAGGTGCGCAGGTTGCGCGTGGCGGCCTCGCCGAAGTCCCGGGCGATCGCGGCGGGCAGCACCAGGGCGACGCTGGGGACATACTCGTCGACGACCTCGGCCCACGTCGCCCCGGTGAGGGCGGCCAGTCGCAGGTGGTGGGCGGTCATCGAGGTCCACTCGGTGAACAGCGCCAGGGCTGCGTCCGGGTACTGCGCGATCGCGGCGTGCACCGCGTCGGCGAAGCCGCGGCAGGGCACGGCGTCGTCCTGCAGCACCAGATGGTGGGTGGCGTGTTCGGGGACGAAGGACCAGGCGACGGCGGCGGTGCGCAGCGAGGACGGCGGCCCGTGCGGTTCGGGGTCCACGACGATGTCGGGCTTGAGCTCAGGCAGCCGGTCGGCGAGCGCCTCGGCGAGGGTGAGCCGGCTGGGGTGCGCCATGATCACGGTGGAGAGCTGGGGTGCGGTCATCGCGGTTCCTTGCCGGTGACGGTGGTCAGGTGGGTTGTCGCGCCGTTGGCTGCCGCCAGCGGCCAGGCGGTCGTGTCGTCGTCGCAGGTCACGACGTGAAAGCCGGTGCCGAGCCGGGCGGACAGGTGGTGGGCGGCGACGCCGGCGGCCAGCGCGAGCCGCCGGAAGTCGGCGGGGGTGGCCGGGGCCCGACCTCCGATCAGGACGGCGACATCGGCGGCCGGGTGCGCCGGCGTCGGTGGCCGCGGGTGGATCCGGTGCAGCAATCCGGCCGGGTCCAGGCAGTACGTGCCGGTGGGCAGGCCCGCGAGGTCGTACACGACTACGCACGCGGTGAGCGGTTCCGGGGCGGCCGCCAGGCACTCCAGGACGGTGGCACCGAGGTCGTCGCCGGTCCTGGGCGTGCGCGCCGCGGTGAAGTCGAGTCGCAGCGCCTCGTTCAGGGCGCTGTCCTTCGGTTGTACGGCCATCAGCTCCGCCTCGGGTAGATCCCGACGACGGCGGCGAGGTGCTCGCCGCCGTCGCGCAGTTCCAGCAGCTCGGCCAGCGCCGGGTCGACGGTGTCGGCCGGCACGGCGTCGTGGCCGGCGGCGGCTCCGGTGACGGCCCCGACGGCGCGGCCCGCGGCCAGGAACGCCCGGCGCAGGCTCTGCTCGGCGTAGGCGCCGGTCAGCCGCCCGGTGGCGGCGACGAACACGAGCACGGCGGCCGGGCCGTCCGGCAGGCCGGCGATCGGCGGGCAGGCGGTGCGGTCCCCGCGCGCGGCGATGAGGCTCTGGGTTGCCGGTGACCAGCGGTGGACCGGGTGCAGCAGGCCCTCGGCGGCGAGCAGGTAGGTGTCGGCGTACGGCCGGGCGTTCGCCGCGAGCAGCAGCGGCCGCAGCCAGCCGGGCACCTCGTCCAGCGGAGTCCGTGGTGCGGAGGCCAGGTCGATGTCGGCGGGGGTGGCGACCGTGCGTGCCGCCGCCGCCTGCCAGGACGGTCGCCGGTTGAGCCATTCCAGCCGCCCGATCGGGCCGTCGTCGGTGAGGGTGCAGGTGCGGCAGTCGGCCGACGGCGTGACCTCGTGGATGCCGCGGTCGAGGGTGACCGTGTCGACGCGGTGCATACGGCGGCCGGTGGCGGGCGACGACAGCCGGGTCAGCCACCCGATGATCTCGGCGACGGCCAGGGCGCTGAGCAGTTGCGCCGCGCCCTCGTCGATTTCCGCTGCGGTGGCCGGCCGCTCGTCGCCCAGGAAGCAGCGCGGGCAGGCGGTGTCCGGCCCGGCGAACAGCGGGCCGAGTTCGACAGCGCAGTCGTCGCCACCGATCCGCAGCACCGGCACTCCGGTGGCCGCGACCGGGGCCAGGCGGTCGTCGGTGGCGACGGCCAGCACGGCGGTGGGGTCGGCGTCGGTGGTGACGGTGCCGACGCCGGACCGGGCGAGGTCGGCGGCCAGCAGGTCGCCCAGCGGCCCGGACACGGCGACGACCACGGCGGCTTCGGCGAGCCGCTTGCGCAGCGCCGCGGGCTGGTCGGTGCTGCCCGCGCCGGCCACGGCGCGGGACAGGAACGCGTCGGTGGCGTCGCCGCGGTCGACCGTGCCGTCGTGGAGCAGGCCGCTGCGATGCAGCAGGGCCACGGCCTGGGCGACCTGCGCGACGGGCACCGCCAGCGCCTGCGCGACGGCGGCCAGGTCAGTCCGGCCGTCGAGCAGTGGCAACAGCCGGGGCAGCAGATCGCGGGCGGCGGCGCCGGTGAACAGCCGGCGGCTCGGACCGCCTTCGATCAGCAGCCCGTCGCCGGTACTGATGGCGACGAGACCGGCCGCCACCGCGGGATGAGCGAGCCGGCTCACACCGATGCTCCTTTCGGCAGCTGTCCGGTGGTTTCGGCGAGGACCGCGGCCAGCCGGGGGTCACCCCAGGTGTCGTCGGCGCCGCAGCGGGGGCAGCCGTGCCTGGCGATGAGGTCGACCCGGCTCACCATCATCGTGGCCAGGTCGACCATGGCGGTCATGCCGGGCTGCGGCGATCGGAGCACGAGCCGGACGAGCGCCTCGGCGATCCGCAGGTGGTGCGGCAGGTGTCCGAAGACGCCGAGCGTCTCGTCGGCGCGGTAGGCGGCCAGCAGCTCGGCGCGGTGCCGCGACTTCGGGTCGTGCTGCTCGCGGCGGAAGCAGTAGCAGTCGTAGCACGGCCCGCCGGGCGCCACCCAGGGTCCGACCACGAGGAAGGGGTGTTCCACCACGACCGGCAGCCAGCCGATGCCCTCGTCGTGCGCCAGCTTGTCGAACAGCTCGGTCCGGACCGGATCGGGCCGCCACGACACCAGCACCATGGCCGCCGCGGCGCCCGGCCGGGGCCGGTCGGCGTCCAGGGCGGTCGCGCCGCCGGCCAGCAGGCGGGCCTGCACGGCGTGGCCGAACTCCCCCGCTGCGGCGACCGCGACGTCGGTCAGGCGAACGGCTGCGGCCACGGGTTCTGCTCCTGTTCCGGGGAGGCCGGCACGCCCATCGCCGCCGGCGCCTCGATCAATCGCGGGTGGGCGCGGAACTGGGCCAGCGGCGACAGCGACATAGGCTGCAGCCGCGGCACCACCACCGTCAGCGCGACCAGCCCGACGCGGCGCAGCTCCGCCGAGGTCCGGTCGACGCAGACCGCCTGCGCCCCGATCCCGCGCAGCTGCTCCAGCACCACCGCCAGCGCCTGCCGCGGGTCGTCCGGCAACTCCCGGCACCGGTCCGAGACGGGCCGCCGCGCGAGGTCCTCGGTGAGGAACGCGAAGGCCTCGGCCCGCTGCGGCACGCCCATGTACCGGGCGCCGTCCATGATGTCGGCGAACGCGGCGTACTCGTCGACGGGCGACGTGCCGTGGTGGAACAGCTGCCGGATGTTGAGGATCTCGATGAGGGCCTTCTCGGCCGCCTGCGCCAGGGTGCGACCGGTGGCCGCGCCGACCAGGTTGGCGGCCTCGGCGTCATGGGGCGCCTGCTGCAGCGCGTACACCGTCGGGATGCCGAGGTCGGTGGTGGCGTTGAACAGCACGTTGTCGAGGAAGCGGCGGCGGCCGTGGTCGAGCAGCGCGCGCACGGCCGGGCTGATCCCGGCGGGTCCGAGCAGCGGCAGCCGCAGCCGGCGCAGCCAGGTGAGCGCGATGGCGTCGCGCTCGATGACCTCCAGCAGCCCGCCGAGCAGCGCCCGCTCCGGCTCGACGTGCACGGCGTACCCGGTGGAGATCTGGAACACGATGCGCTCGGCCGGCTCCGGGTGCAGCCCGTAGCAGGCCATGACGGCGGGCACCCAGGTCGGTGCGCCGGACATCAGGTCGGTGCCGCGCATCCAGCGGATGACGGCGTCCGGATCGGGCGGGACGACCTTGCAGTCGGGGTGGGCGTACTCCGCGTCGGAGCAGCGCGGCAGGCCGGTGAGGTCCAGCACGGCGCCGGGCAGGTCGGCGGCGCGGGCCCGGACCGTGTCGGCGTCCGGGTAGCTGCCCACGTACCGCTCGGCGGCTTCGGCGATCGCGATGGTGGCGGCGAGCCCGGCGTCGTAGCTGCGCCCGGTGCCGACCTGCGGGCTGCCGCCGTGGTGGTCGGTGTGCGAGTCCCCGCTGGACGCCACGACGTGGCTGAGCCCGTCCAGCCCGCGATCGGGCAGCAGCGGTCGCAGCCCGCTGACCACGCCCAGCGGGCTGACCAGGCTCGCGAGATCGACGCTCATGACCTTCCTCAGCGGCAGCATCCATCAAGGACGCGACGGTGGCCGGCAGCGCCGGGCCACCGTCGCGGGTGGAGATCGAAGATCAGCAGCCGCAGCCGCAGGCGCAGGCGCAACCGCAGCCGCAGCCCGTGATCGGGGCGGCCTCGGGGTCCTGCGGGGTCAGCTCGCCGGCGTTGCGCATGATCTCGGCGACCAGCTGGTCCCAGTCGCCGGTCGAGACGTCCTGGACATCCAGGTCAAGGTGCGTGACGGGTCCCATCGTTCCTCCAAATCATGGATCTGTTAAGAAACCTTGCGGGGAAGTTAACAGTCTTTTCTTGTCAATGGAAGACCATCCGGCGAACGCGCGCGACGATCCGACGTGAGCCGGCACCGGCAGCACACCGTCTGTCCAACGTGGTCGTTCGCGCTGATCGGCGTCGGATGCCGCTGCCGCGGCGGTGCGAGATGATCTGTGGCATGAGCGAGTTCGACTTCTGCCCGTGGCTGTTCGCGGGCAACGCCACCCAGGACGAACGCGACGAGCAGCTCGCCTTCCAGCGCGGGCTGGCCGGGCTGCGGTCCGCGGGCGAGGGGTCGTTCGTGTCCCCGCTCGCCGCGATCCACCAGGCCGAGCTCACCCTCGGCGCGGACTCCTACCTCGCCGCGCACGTCTACCTCACCGGCGAGGTGCAGCTCGGCGACCACACGAGCCTCAACCCGTACGCGGTCGTGCGCGGGCCGGTGCGGCTGGGCTCCGGCGTACGCGTCGGCGCGCACGCCTCCCTCGTCGGGTTCAACCACTCCGCCGATCCCGACGCACCGGTGCACCGGCAGCCCATCGTGTCCAAGGGGATCGTCGTCGGCGACGACGTGTGGATCGGCTCGAACGCCATCGTCCTCGACGGCGTCACCATCGGCGAGCACAGCATCATCGGCGCGGGCGCCGTCGTCACCAAGGACGTCGCCGCCTGGTCGGTGATGGTCGGCAACCCCGCCCGCCGGGTGCGCGACCGCCGGGACCGGACCCGCCCCGGCAAGCTGACCTCGCAGCTCGCCGACTTCGCGGCCCGCGCGCGGGACCAGGCGCCGCAGGTGCTGGACCGGTGCTGGACCGGCGACACCTTCACCGATCGGCCCACCGCCCCGCCCACGGTGCGCGCGATCTGCGACGCGGTCGAGATCGCCGACCTGCTGCTCGACGCGGCGCCGCCGCAGGCCGACCGGGACGGGCTCGTCCGCCGGCTCGCCGCGCTGCAGGACCCGGCCACCGGGCTCATCCCCGAGCTGGGCGAGGAGGGCACGCCGAGCCTGGACCGCGGCTCGGCGTACCACCTGCTGTCCGTGGGTCATGCCCTGGATCTGCTCGGCGCCGCGCTGCCGCACCGGATCGAGGCGGTCCGCAAGGACCCGGCCGCGCTCGTGGCGGAGCTGGACGCCCTGCCGTGGGCCGAGCGGGCCTGGAGCGCGGGCGCCTGGGTGGACATCCTCGCCACGGGGCTGCACTGGAACCGGCGGCGGGCCGGCGCGGCCGAGCCGGTGGAGGCGCTGTTCGGCTGGCTGCTCACCCGGCAGGATTCCTTCTCCGGGATGTGGGGGACGCCCACCGGCGCGGAGGGCTGGCGGCAGCCGGTCAACGGCTACTACCGGCTCACCCGGGGCACGTTCGCACAGTTCGGCCTGCCCGTGCCGCGTCCGGAGCAGACGATCGACACGGTGCTGGCGCACACCCGCGACGGCCGGTTCTTCGCCGACGGCCGGGGCACGGCCTGCGACGTGCTCGACGTGATCCACCCGCTGTGGCTGTGCGGCCGCCAGACCCGGCACCGGTGGGCCGAGGTGCAGGCGTGGGCGCGGGACAGGCTCGCCGCGACGCTGCCCCGCTGGCACGCCGACGCGGGCTTCGCCTTCAGCCCCGTGCCCACCACGGGTGCCGAACACCTGCCCGGCCTCATGGGCACCGAGATGTGGCTGGCGATCGTCTGGCTGCTCGCGGACGTGCTGGGCGAGAGCGGAGCACTCGGTTACCGTCCGCGCGGAGTCCACCGGCCCGAACCCGCACCGGCCGTGCAGAGCACATGACCGGCGTGCGCACCGGCAGCACCGATCCGTCGGCCGGTGCCACACGCCAGGCGCACGAACGCCGCATGGTCGGCACGCATGGCCGTAGACGAGCGGACCGGCCCGAGCCGGCCCGCGACCGTCATACGGCTTTGACGGGCTGCCTGAGGACCGTTTTGAGCTTGTGCGGCTCGGTGCGCCGGGGGTCGCTGAGGTAGATCTCGTGATGGTCGCCGTTGAAGGTCAGCCCGTTGTCGGGCAGGTACTGGCGGTGCAGGCGGTCCAGCGTGGGCGCCTCGTCGTCATAGGAGCCGAGGTGCAGGATCTGGACGGACCGGCCCTCGACGAGGCTGAGCACCCGGACGCGGGCCAGGGCCGGGTTGTCCTTCTTCCCGGCGGCGCCGGCGACCGCCGCCCGGACCATGTCCTCGGTGATCCAGTCCGGCTGGCTGATCAACATCGTCCATGACCAGGCGTCCTTGTCGCGCCGGACGAACGCGCTGGGATCGTCCGCCCGCCACAGCCCTTCCAGCGGTCCGACCACGAAGTCCCGGCCGAGCGTCTTCTTGCTGGCGAACTTGAGGGTGTACGCCACGGTGAACAGCGCCTCGACCGCGTCGGTGTACGCCGCGGTGGTGTTCGGGTCGCCGTGGCCGTCGACCGCCAGGTAGCGCAGCTCCGGAACGTCGACGATCGCGAAGTCCTTGGCCGAGGGTGCGTACAGCTCGCGGTGCGCCTTCTTGATGTCGTACTTGTCCACAGTGGTCTCCTTGGTGAGCGTGCCGAGCGTGGCCTCGGTCCAGGCGGCGTCGGCGGCGAGCATGGCCTCGCAGTAGTCGAAGATCGCCGACGCGGCGGCGGGCAGCGGCTCCTGCCTGGTCCTGGCCGCGCGGATCTCCGCCAGCTGGTCGCGTAGCACGTCCCGCCGCCGGGCCAGCCCGGCCGCCACCTCGTGGTCGGGCAGCCCCGGACTGTTCGCCATCCCGATCAGGACGCGCGCACGCACCGGCGTCAACGCGGCCAGCGCTTCCACCGTGGCGGCCGCGCACAGCTCGCGCCCCGCCGCCGTCGCCCGGTACGTGGCGCGGGACTTCGGTGACCGCCGCTCGGCCGCGGGGCCGCTCGCCTCGATGAGGCCGCGCCCGGCGAGCTTGTCCAGCAGGTAGTAGATGGACGAGAAGCCGAGCGCCGTCCAGGCGCGTATCCCCCGCTCCTCGATGACCCGTTCCAGCTCGTACCCGTGGCGGGGCTGTTCGAGAAGCAGCCCGAGCACGGTCAGCTCGGCATCGGTCAGCGTCGGCTCCACGCCGCTATTCTAGCGCTATAATAAAAGCCCGGCCCAGCGGGTGCCCCGCCCGGTCGGACCCAGATTCCTGGGTGGCAGGGCGCGGGCGGTGCCGATACGACACCGGCGGCCGGGGTGCTCCCCCGGCCGCCGGTCACTCGTCCTCGGCGCGCGTGCCCGTATGGTCTGCCGTAGCGTGTCGCGCTCGTCCCCGGCCGCCGCGCCCGCGGTCTCAGGCCAGTTGCAGGTCCCGGCGGCGGAAGCCCGCCGTCCCGGCGGACAGCAGCAGCGCCGCCACGCCGAGCATGATCAGCAGCGGCGGGGCCGCCACGCTGTCCGCCGGGACCTGCGGCACATGGGTGAACGGGGACAGGTCCAGCAGCAGCTGCGGCAGCTCCAGCAGGGCTCCGATCTGGCCGAGCAGCAGGCAGGCCGCCAGGCCGCCCCAGGCCAGCCCGACCGCGGCCTGCGGCAGCCAGCCGAACACCGCCACCACGAACCCGACCAGCACCAGCACGGCCGGCAGGAACACCAGGGCCGCCCCGGTCAGCTCGGCGACCGCCGAGCCCGGGCCGCCCGTGGCCGCGTAGCCCAGGCCCATTCCCGCTCCTGCGGCCGCCAGCAGCAGCGCCGCGCCGAGCACCGCCACCAGCAGGTGGCCGCCCAGCCAGCGCGGCCGGCTGACCGCACCGGCCAGCACTCCTTCGAGCTGCCCTCCGGTCTCCTCGGCCCGCATCCGCAGCAGCGCCTGCAGCGCGTACCCGGACGCGGCCAGCCCCATCAGCATCAGCATGGCGCCGAAGAAGGCGTCGATCACGTCGTCGAGCCCGCCCAGCGCCTGGATCAGCTCGACGGCCTGCGGGTTGTTGGCCAACATGTCGTCGACCTCGTTGGTGACCGCGCCCATCGGCACCGCCATCAGCAGGAAGCCGAGCAGCCAGGCCAGCAGCGTGCCGCGCTGCAGCCGCCAGGCCAGTCCCAGCGTGCCGCGCAGGCCGGCCCCGGCGGTCGCCGGCCCGCGCCGGTCGGCGAGCAGTCCGAACCCGACGTCGCGCCTGCTGACCAGCCAGAACGCCAGCCACACCGCGAGCAGCACGACGAGCACGGGCAGCCCGAGGGTCCACCAGGCCGTGGTCCCGTACGGCTGGATCTGGCTGATCCAGCCGAGCGGGCTGAGCCAGCTCGGCCAGGCGCTGGTCACGCTCATCCCGTCGGCCCCGACGTCGCCGTAGGCGTCGCCCAGGGCACGCATGCCGAAGGCGAGGCCGATCGCGCCGACGGCGAGCCCGTTGGCCATCCGGGCGGTGGGGGCGAGCTGGGCGGCCACCGCCGCGATCGCGGCGAACGCGGTCCCGGCCAGGGCGACGGCGCCGCTCAGCGCGAGCGAGCCGGCCAGGGGCAGGTCGTTGCCGACGAAGGCGGCGGTCAGCAGCAGCCCGGCCGCGACGTTGGCGGCCAGGGCGACCAGCAGGGCCGCGGTGAGCCCGGCCAGCCGGCCGACCACCGCCGAGCCGAGCAGCTCGGCCCGGCCGGTCTCCTCGTTCTGCCGGGTGTGCCGGACCACGAGCAGCGTGCTCATCAGGGGGACCAGCAGGGCGAGCAGGAAGTAGGACTCGGCGGCGACGATGGCGCCCAGGCTCGGGCCGGAGATGGCGCCGTTGAAGGCGCGGGCCACCACGCTCGTCGCGCCGGTGGTGGCGTAGCCGGCGATGGCCTGGTCGCTGACTCCGTAGATGGAGATGGCGCTGGAGGCGGTGGCCGCGATGCTGCCGGCGATGGCCAGCAGCCAGATCGGCAGCTGGACCCGGTCCCGGCGCAGGGCCAGCCGGACCAGGGCCCACGTCCCGGTGAACGGCCTCATGCCCGGCTCACCAGCTCGGCCTCGGCCGCCGGCGCCTCGCCGTAGTGGCGCAGGAACAGCTCCTCCAGGGTCGGCGGGGCGCTGCTGAGGCCGCGTACGCCGAACGCGGTGAGGTGGGTGAGCACCGGGCCGAGATGCGCGGTGTCCACTTCGAACGCGGCGTGCGTGCCGTCCAGCTTCAGGTCGTGCACTCCGGGCAGCCCGGCCAGGCCGGTGATCTCCTCGGCGGTCTCCACGTTGATCGTGGTCCGGGTCAGGTGGCGCAGCTCGCTCAGCGTGCCCGACTCCACGGCGCGGCCGGCGCGGATGATGGTGACCCGGTCGCAGAGGGCTTCCACCTCGGCGAGGATGTGGCTGGACAGCAGGACCGTGCGGCCGGCCGCCTTGACCTGGGCCACCTGCTCCTGGAACACCGCCTCCATGAGCGGGTCGAGCCCGGAGGTGGGTTCGTCGAGGATGTAGAGCTCGACGTCGGAGGCGAACGCGGACACCAGCGCGACCTTCTGCCGGTTGCCCTTGGAGTAGGCGCGGCACTTCTTGGTCGGGTCCAGATCGAACCGCTGCAGCAGGTCGTCGCGCCGCCGCGGGTCGATCCCGCCGCGCAGCCGGCCGAGCAGGTCGATGGCCTCGCCGCCGGACAGGTTGGGCCACAGGTTGACGTCGCCTGGCACGTAGGCCAGCCGCCGGTGCAGCTGCACCGCGTCGCGCCAGGGGTCACGGCCCAGCACGGCGGCGCGGCCGCCGTCCTTGCGCAGCAGGCCGAGCAGCACGCGGATGGTGGTGGACTTGCCCGAGCCGTTCGGGCCCAGGAAGCCGTGCACCTCCCCCGTCGCCACCTGCAGGTTCAGCCCGTCGAGGGCTCGGGTGTCGCCGAACGATTTGACCAGTTCGTCGACGGAGATCGCGGTGTCCATCCAGGCTCCTCGTCGCGCCGTCCCACCAAAGTGTCCTGACCGTTGGTCAGGATCAGTCACGCTACACCTGTCCTCCGGTCAGCACCAGGTAGGCTGGCGAGGTGGACGACACACCCGCCGCGACCCGGCAGCGCATCCTCGCCGCCGCCCAGGATCTGTTCGCCGGGCAGGGCTACCAGCGGACCTCGGTCCGGGAGATCGCCGAGCGGGTGGGGGTCACCAAGGCCGCGGTGCACTACCACTTCCCGCGCAAGGTCGACCTCATGCTGCTGCTCAGCGAGCCGGTCTGGCGGGATTTCGAGACAGCGGTGGCGGACGCCGAACGCGACCCGAAACCGCGCTGGCAGCTGGTGGAGGGCTGGCTGGACGTCATGCTCCGGCACCGCGAGCTGATCCGGATGCTGACCCACGACCCGTCCATGCTGCTGCAGGAGGACACCTACCTGAGGGTGTTGTCGCTGGCCGCCAGGGCCACCCGGCTCATCGCCGGCCCTGACCCGACCCTGACCGACCAGGTACGCGCCGCGCAGGCGCTGGCCATGCTCGGCGACCCGCTGATCTACTACCCGGACGTGCCGGCCGAGCTGATGCGCGTCGAGATCCTGGCCGGAGTGCGGCGGCTGCTGGAGGACGGCCCGGCCGCGGGCAGCCTGCCGCCGCGCCGCCGGGCCGGACGCCCGAGCGCCCTGTCCGACCAGGCCAAGCAGCTGGCCCGGCAACTGCACGCGGAGGGCCGCAGCGCCGACGAGATCGCCGAGCGGCTGACGGTCTCCCGGGCCACCGTGTACCGGCACCTGGCCGCTTGATTTTGCGACAATACTGCGACAGTTTTGCGACGCGGCCAGGGGTCGTCAAGCAGCGGACCGCAGCCGCTGGCGCGCCCTCGCGTCCAGCGGCTCGCCGCCCAGCCTCGCGGCATGCAGTGCCGCGCCGATCACGGGTGAATACAGCGGCTGTCGCAGGTCGTAGCCCTGATGGAGGGAGACCAGCCGCTCGCGGAACGGGCCGAGGACGCCTTCGGCATTGAAGACGCCGCCGGAGTAGGACACCGGCACCTGCTCGTCGACGGCGTACCCGAGCCGGCGGCGGTTCGTGTCGACCAGCAGGGCCAGCTCGTGTCCGGCGTCGACGAGGATCCGCGCCGCCGTCTCGTCGCCCAGCGTGGCAGCCCGCGCCACCAGCGGGCTCAGCGACGCCACCTTGCCGCGGTCTCCCCGCCACCGGTTCAGCACCAGGTCGAGCAGGTCCAGCTCGGCGGCGAGGTGCAGCTCCTCGACCAGGAGGTCACGCAGCGGGCCCGCCGGAGCCCGGCCGTCGCTCATCCGGGAGAACGCGGCGAGGCCGCGCATCGCGATCCAGTACGCCGAGCCCTCGTCGCCGAACAGCTCGCCCCAGCCGCCGACGCGCAGGCCGCGCCCGGCGCGCTCGCCGTACGTCATCGAGCCGGTGCCGCTGATCACGTTGATGCCGTCGACGCCGCCGAGCGAGCCCGCCCAGCCGCACACCATGTCGTTGTCCACGGCGTACCGGTCGTGCCCGAGGATGTCCCGGGGCGCCGCGTCCAGGGCGGCGACGTCACCGCTGACCTCGCCGTAGGCCGGCAGCCCGAAGAACGCGTAGCCGATCTCGGCCGGGGTGACGCCCGCCCCGGCGCACACGGCGGCGACGCCCTCCCGCAGGACCCGCCCGACCAGGGCGACGCCCTCGGTGAAGTAGTAGGTGCCCGCCGCCTGTGTCTGCGCCGCGACGGAGCCGTCCGCGCGCAGCAGGCAGAACGCGGTCTTGGTCCCGCCACCGTCGACACCCAGGAAAGTCCGCACGGGCACGGATCCTGCCATGCCCGGCCGATCTCCGGAGCCGGCCGCCGAGGTCGCGCGCCTGCCGGGATCGGACCGACCGGGCGACACGCGCCGGGACCCGAGATGTTTCCGCCGACGCCGTCCGGGCCTCTAGACTTTCCCGCCCGATGACCTTGCCGCACCGTCCGATCGCCCAGGGAGCCGCCCATGTCTGCCGTAGCCCTTCCGCACGACGTATACGGCTCAGGGCCGCACCACGTCATCGCCCTGCACGGCTGGTTCGGCGACCGCCGGGCCTTCGCGAAGGTCGTGCCCTATCTCGACGGCGACGCCTTCACCTACGTGTTCCCCGACTACCGCGGCTACGGCCAGGCCCGCGACCTCACCGGTGAGCACAGCATCGCCGAGATCGCCGGGGACGTGATCGCCCTGGCCGACAAGCTCGGCTGGGACGACTTCTCGCTGGTCGGGCACTCGATGGGCGGCAGCGCCAGCCAGCGGGTCATGCTCGACGCACCCGGCCGGGTGCGCAGGCTGGTCGGCGTGTGCCCCGTGCCCGCCTCCGGCGTCCCCTTCGACGACCAGGGCTGGGCGCTGTTCTCCGGCGCCGCCGACGAGCCGGGCAACCGGCGCGCGATCATCGACTTCACCACGGGCAGCCGGCTGTCCGCCGCGTGGCTGGACGAGATGGTGGCCGGCTCGCTGGGCAACTCCAACGTCGAGGCGTTCCGCGCGTACCTGCCCGCCTGGGCCCGCACCGACTTCCACACCGAGGTCGCCGGCAACCCCACGCCCGTCCTGGTGGTCGTCGGCGGGCAGGACCCGGCGCTGTCCGCCGACGTCATGCGCGCCACCTGGCTGCAGTGGTACCCGAACGCCGAGCTGAGCGTCCTGGCCGACGCCGGGCACTACCCGATGGAGGAGACTCCGCTGGCCCTCGTCTCGGTGATCGAGAGGTTCCTCAAGTCCTGACGGCACGGGGCGTGCACCTCGCTCGCCCAGGCCCGCCCGCTGATCGTGAACGCCCGCGGCCCGGTGACGCACCGGGGCCCGCGGGCGTTCGCGCCGATGCCGGTCGCCCCTTGACATATTTATTGACGCACATCAAACTCTGGCATTGACATTCCCGTCAGCGTGGACGGCGCCACGCGAGCCCGACCTCCATCCGGTCGAAGGGACAGCCCATGCGCCGTCGTCTCCGCAGGTCTCTGACATTCGCCGCCGTGCTCGCCACCTGCGCCCTGACCCTGTTCCCGGGTGCGCCGGGCCACGCCGAGAGCAACGGCGGGGTCCGGGTCATGCCGCTCGGCGACTCCATCACCGACGGGTTCAACGTGCCCGGCGGCTACCGCGTCAACCTCTGGCAGCGGATGGCGGCGGGCGGGCACACCGTCGACCTCGTCGGCTCCGGGTTCAACGGCCCGGCCGGCCTCGGCGACCACGACCACGAAGGACACTCCGGCTGGCGCATCGACCAGCTCGACGCCAACATCGTCAACTGGATGCGGGCGTACGCGCCGCGGACCATCCTGCTGCACATCGGCACCAACGACGTCGGCCAGAACCACGACCTGCCCAACGCGCCGGCCCGGCTGTCTGCCCTCATCGACCGGATCCGCCTGCTCGGGCCGCAGGTCGAGCTGTTCGTCGCCCAGGTCATCCCGCGCAGCAACCCGACCGAGGAGGCGCGCTCGCAGGCGTTCAACGCCGCCATCCCCGGCATCGTCGCGCAGAAGGGTCCCCGCACCCACCTGGTGGACATGCACTCCGCCCTCACCCTCGCCGACCTCGCCGACGGGCTGCACCCGAACCAGACCGGCTACGACAAGATGGCCGCCAGGTGGTACGCGGCGCTGCAGTCGGTGCCCGGCAGCCTCACCCGTCTCACCGTGCCGCCGGTGGGCTCGCCCGCCCTGCTGGCCAATCCCCTGTCGAACCGCTGCCTGGACGACTCCGGCACCGGCACCGCCGGACCCGGCTCCCAGGTGCTCCTGTGGGACTGCCACGGCAACAGCAACCAGCGCTGGACCCGCACCGCCGCCGGTGAGCTGCGGATCTATGGCGACCGGTGCCTCGACGTCAACGGCAACGGCACCGCGGACGGCACGAAGGTCCAGGTCTGGCCCTGCAACGGCACCAGCGCGCAGCGCTTCACCGTCAACACCGACGGCACCATCGTCGGCGCCGGGTCCGGCAAGTGCGTCGACGCCAGGTCCAGCGGCACCGCCAACGGCACGATCGTCCACCTGTGGACCTGCAACGGCACGGGCGCGCAGCGCTGGTTCGTGCGCTGACCCCCGCGGTGAGGGCGCGCTCCGCGTGCGCCCTCACCCCGTCGGTGCGCCGACCTGGGCGTGACCAGGCGATCACCCACCGGCATGGTGCCCGGACCGCCGTATCGCCGCGGACGACGTACCTTTGCGGCATGGGTTTGGGTTCTCGGTTGAAGCAGAAGCTGCGCACGTTCATGGAGCGCCCGGGTACGACGGTCAGTCTGGACCGTTTTGAGGCGATACTGCCGAAGATCCGGGACATGGAGGATGAGCTCGCCGCGTTGACCGACGCGGAGCTCACCGAACGTGCGGTGCTGCTGCGGTCGGTCGTCAGCGGGACCGACGACGGCACGCCGCCGGTCACGCAGGCCAAGCCGCTGCCCATCGACGAGGAGGACCTGGCCGAGATCTGCGCCCTGGGCCGCGAGGCCGGCCGCCGCGCTCTCGGCGAGCGCGCGTTCGACGTGCAGCTGCTCGGGGCGATGGCGATGCTGCAGGGCAACGTCGTGGAGATGGGCACCGGCGAGGGCAAGACGCTGGCCGCGGTCATCGCCGCCTACGGCTACGTCGTACGCGGCTCCCGGGTGCAGGTGCTGACCGTCAACGACTACCTCGCCGACCGCGACGCCCGGTGGATGGGCCCCGCGTACCGGCTGCTCGGGCTGACCGTCGGCGCCGTCGGCGAGGCCACCGCCCACGACGAGCGCGCCGCGGCGTACCGCTGCGACGTCACCTACGTGTCGGTGAGCGAGGCGGGCTTCGACTTCCTGCGCGACCAGCTGGTGCTACGCGCCGACGACGCGGTCATGCCCGGCCTGTACACCGTGATCATCGACGAGGCGGACTCGATCCTGATCGACGAGGCGCGGGTGCCGCTGGTGGTGGCCGGCAGCCTCGCCGACACCGGATCCGACGCGAGCGCCGCGGCGGTGCTGGTGGCGGCGATGCGGCCGGGCCGGGACTACGAGGTCATCGACGACGGCCGCAACGTGCAGCTCACCGACGTCGGCGCGGCGCTGGTCGAGCGCGCCTGGGGCGGCATCCACCTCTACGCCCCGGAGAACCTGCCCAAGCTCACGGCCGTCAACCTGGCCCTGCACGCGCGGGCGCTGCTGGCCGTGGACGTGGACTACATCGTCAAGGACAACCGGATCGCGCTGGTCGACGAGTTCCGGGGCCGGGTCGCCCGCCGCCGCCGCTGGCCCGACGGGCTGCAGGCGGCGGTCGAGGCCAAGGAGGGCCTCGCGGCGACCGACGAGGGCGAGATCCTGGCCTCGATCACCGTGCAGGCGTTCATCGCGCTCTACCCCACCGCGGCGGGGATGACCGGCACCGCCTCCACCATCGGCGAGGAGCTGCGCGAGTTCTACCGCCTCGAGGTCGCGGTCATCCCGCCGAACACGCCCAACGTCCGGGTCGACGAGCCGGACCGCGTGTACGCCACCGTCGAGGAGAAGGAGGAGGCGCTGATGGCCGAGGTGGCCGCAGCGCACGAGACGGGGCGGCCGGTGCTGGTCGGCACGCTCGACGTGGCCGAGTCGGAGCGGCTCGCGGCGGCCCTGCAGGGCCGGGGCATCGCGTGCACCGTGCTCAACGCCAAGAACGACGCGCACGAGGCCGCTGTCATCGCCGAGGCGGGCGGGCTGGGCGCGGTCACCGTGTCCACGCAGATGGCCGGCCGGGGCACCGACATCCGGCTGGGCGGCAGCGACGGACGCGACCGGGCGGCGGTCGCCGAGCTCGGCGGCCTCTACGTCATCGGCGCGGGCCGCCACGACAGCCGCCGGGTCGACGACCAGCTGCGCGGCCGGGCGGGCCGGCAGGGCGACCCCGGCGGCTCGATGTTCTTCGTCAGCCGCGAGGACGAGCTGATCGTGCGGCACGGCGACGGGATCGGCGGCATGACGGCCGGCGACGGGCGGGTGACCGGCCCGAACGTGGACTGGGCGGTGGCGCACGCGCAGCGTGTCGCCGAAGGGGTCGACTTCGAGATCCACCGCAACACCTGGCGCTACGGCGTGCTGGTCGAGCGGCAGCGGCAGGTGCTCGCGCTGCGCCGCAAGGCCCTGCTGACCACCGACGCCGCGGCGCAGCTGCTGCGCGGCGACCGGACGCGGCTGCCCGCCGACCCCGAGGCGCTCGCCGCGGCGGACCTGCCGGCCGACGCCGACGCCGACGACATGGCCCACGCCGGCCTGGAGATGACCACGGTCGCGGAGCGGTACGCCCAGGTCGCCGAGGCGATCGGCGAGCAGGCGGCCGAGGAGGTCGCGCGGCAGATCGCGCTGTACCACCTGGACCGCGGCTGGGCCGACCACCTGAGCATGCTGGCCGACGTGCGCGACGGCGTGCACCTGCGGGCGCTGGGCCGGCAGGATCCGCTGGACGAGTTCCACCGGGTGGCGGTGCCGGCGTTCAACCGGCTGCTGGACGGCATCGACGCCGACACGGCGCAGACGTTCACGGCCGCGCGGATCGACAGTCCGGACTGGACGCTGACCGAGGCGGGCCTGGAGCGCCCGAGCGCCACGTGGACGTACATGGTGCACGACAACCCGTTCGGCTCGGAGATCGAACGCTTCTTCTCCGGCCTGGCCAAGGCGGTCGTGGGCCGCTGACCGGCCCCCACGGTGCGGCCGCCGCCCGGCGCGGCCGCACCGCGCTCGGCCACCCGCGCGCCATGACCGCGACCGGGCTGCCCGCCCGGACGAGCGGTCCCACCCGGTTCGTTTCCCAAGGTCGACTTCATCGTTCCTCCTGGCAGACGCCGTCCACGGGGTGGCGGCGGGCGGAGCGACGGCTGCTCCGCCGACAGCTTCGGGGGCGCCGCAGCCGCGGCGGAGGGTGTGGGACATGGTCGACCGCAGGCGGATCCTTCAGGCGACGGCGGCCATCGGCGCCGCCACGGTGCTCTCCCAGCAGGGCGGCTGGGCCTGGGCGGCGGAGCGCGGCCGGGCGGGCACCCTGAACCCGAGGAGGATCCGCAAGTACGTCACGCCGCTGACGGTGCCGTCGGTGCTGCCGCCCGCGCACGACGACGCGAGCGGCCCGGTCCACTACCGGCTCGGCATCCGCCAGTTCCGCCAGCAGATCCTGCCGAAGGGAATGCCCCGCACCACCGTGTGGGGGTACGGGGACGTGTCGAACCCGCGCAGCTTCCGCACCCCGTCGGGCACCATCGAGGCGAGCGTGGACCGTCCGGTGCGGGTCACCTGGATCAACGAGCTGGTCGACGGCTCCGGCGGCTACCGCCCCCACCTGCTGGCGGTCGACCCGACCCTGCACTGGGCGAACCCGCCGGGCGGCACCGCGGGCCGGGACACCCAGCCCGCCTTCACCGCGACACCGGGTCCCTACCGGGGGCCGGTGCCGATCGTGACGCACCTGCACGGCGGGCGCTCGTTCGAGGACAGCTGCGGCTACCCCGAGGCCTGGTACCTGCCGAAGGCGCGGAACATCCCGCGCGGCCACGCCACCGTGGGCACCTACTACGACGAGTTCGGCGACGGGTTCGCGGGGCGCCACGGCATCGCCTGGGAGCCCGGCGCGGCCACCTTCCACTACGGCAACGACCAGCGCGCGGCGACGCTGTGGTACCACGACCACGCCCTCGGCGTCACCCGCGTCAACGTCTACGCCGGCCTGGCCGGGTACTACCTGCTGCGCGGCGGCGACGGCGACCTGCCGCCCGGCGTGCTCCCGGGCCCCGCGCCGAGGCTCGGCGACGGGCCCGGCATCCGCCACTACGAGATCCCGCTGGTGGTGCAGGATCGCTCCTTCAACGCCGACGGCTCGCTGTTCTATCCCGACAGCCGCGCCTTCGCCGGCGACAAGGGGCCGTACATCCCGCACGGTCCGTTCCCGCCGATCTGGAACCCGGCGTTCCTCGCGAACACCATGACGGTCAACGGCAACACCTGGCCGGTGCTGGAGGTCGAACCGCGCCGCTACCGGCTGCGCCTGCTCAACGGCTGCAACAGCCGCGTACTGATCATGAAGCTCGTGACGGAGCGCCTGGCACAGCGCCCGGCACCGGCGGCGCTGCCGATCTGGCAGATCGGCAACGACGGCGGCTTCCTGCCCGAGCCGGTGTCGCTGCGTGAGCTGCTCCTTGGCCCGGCCGAGCGGGCCGACGTCATCGTGGACTTCACCGGGCTGCGCGAGGGCGCCGAGCTGTTCCTCATCAACGAGGGCCCCGACGAGCTCTGCGCCGACACCTTCGATCCGTCGGATCCGGCCACCACCGGCCAGGTGATGAAGTTCGTGGTCGGGCGGCTGCGCGGCAGGGACCGCAGCGTCCCGCCGGAGCAGCTGGACCTGCCCCGGATCCGGCCGCTCGGCCGGGCGTCCAAGACCCGTCGGCTGGCCCTGGACGAGGCGCTCGGCCACGACCAGTCGATCAAGATGATGCTCTGCACGATCGACGCGGACGGCAAGGCCGTCCCCCGGCAGTGGCACGACCCGGTCACCGAGCAGCCGGCGCTGAACGCCACCGAGATCTGGGAGGTGCACAACTGGAGTGCCCACGCCCATCCCGTCCACCTCCACGTGGTGCAGTTCGAGGTCCTGGGCCGGGGCAAGGACGGCAGGCAGCCGCCGCGACCGGGAGACCGCGGCATGAAGGACACCGTGCTCGTCTTCCCGGGCGAGACCACCCGGGTGAAGGCGACCTTCGACCTGGCCGGCCGCTACGTGTGGCACTGCCACCTGCTGGAGCACGAGGACAACGACATGATGCGGCCGTTCCGGGTGGGCTGAGCGCGGACCTTGCCCGGCCGGGCACGGCACGCGACCCGGCCGGGGTCGCCGAAGCAACACGGCGCCCGGCTCGGCCGGGCTGCGCCGAGAACGCGTCGGCGCAGCCGGGGCCTGGGTAAACTGCGGAAATGCGCATACGGACCGCGCGTGTCCACGCCGTGGTGGGTGCCAGGCGCACGGCCGCGTAGCGACCGCACGGGGGGTCCGGATGGTCGACAGGCGTACGTTCGGCAAGATCCTCGGCGGCGGGGCGGCGGCCGCCCTGGGTGCGCTCGGCGCAGCACCATCCGCGTCCCAGGCCTCCACCACGGCCGCGAACGCCGCACCTCGCAGCGCTCAGCCAGCCTTCGGCCCGGTCCGCCAGATCGACGCGGGCGCGCTGAACGTCGGGTACGTCGAGACCGGCCCGGCCGACGGGCAGCCGGTGTTCCTGCTGCACGGCTGGCCGTACGACATCCACAGCTACGTCGCCGTCGCGCCGCTGCTGGCCGCGAAGGGCTACCGGGTGGTCGTCCCGCACCTGCGCGGCCACGGCACGACGCGGTTCCGGGAGGCGGCGGCGCCGCGCACCGCCGAGCAGTCGGCGTTCGCGCTGGACCTCGTCGCCCTGATGGACGCGCTGGGCGTCCGGCAGGCGCTGCTGGCCGGGTACGACTGGGGTTCGCGTACGGCCGACATCGTGGCGGCGCTGTGGCCGCAACGGGTCAGGGCGCTCGTCTCGGTGACCGGTTACCTGATTACCAACCGGGAGGCGAACAAGCAGCCGCTGCCGCCGAAGGCCGAGTGGGCGTGGTGGTACCAGTACTACTTCGCCACCGAGCGGGGCCGGCTGGGGCTGACGGAGAACCGGCACGACCTGGCGAAGCTGATCTGGGCGTTCAACTCACCGACGTGGAAGTTCGACGACGCGACCTTCGACCGCACGGCGGCGTCCTTCGACAGTCCCGACTACGTGCCGATCGTGATCGGCAACTACCGCTGGCGGCTGGGCCTGGCGCCGGGCGATCCGCGCCATGACGCCCTGGAGGCGCAGCTGGCGCAGGGCCCGACGATCGCGGTTCCCACGATCACCATCGACGGCGAGGTGGATCCGTTCACGCCGCCGGGCGACGGCGCGGCGTACCGGGCCCGGTTCACCGGACCGTACGAGCACCGGACGCTGCGGGGTATCGGCCACAACGTGCCGCAGGAGGCCCCGGAGCCGTTCGCCCAGGCCGTGGTCGACGCCGGGCGGCTGTGACAGCGTCGCCGAGGCCGCTGAGGCCGTCGGCGGCTCGCTTCGGGCCGCTGGGGCAGGCGGCCGGGATCGGTCGGATGCGACTCCTTTCCGAGAGGATCGGCTGCGGTCGACGTCTGACGATGCCGTGACCGCGCTGGCGAGTGGTGGTCTGCTGCGGGCCGGCGGGAGGAGCGGGGCGACACGCCTCGACCGGCCGTTGATCTACCTCCATCTATGTTAACGCTCACATTTCGGGACGTGAATGCGAGACGACATTGGTCCGATGAAGCGCCGGGCGCGCCCATTCGGTATTCCGTGAGATTGCCAGAGTCTCACTCCAGGTTCAAGGGGGCCGTCTTCCACGCCGCGGCACGCAACCATTCCCGCCCCCGCACGACACGCCTCCCATGGGCCGTATCCGCAGGATGACGGTCGACTGCGGCCAAGCCATAGCCGCGAACCCAACACCGGCAATCCTGTGGCGACTATCTTTTCCGGCACGCCATAACACTTTCTCCGACTTCTTTTCGCACCTCAGTGGAGCGAATCTTGTCCCAGAAGTCGTTATGGGAGGCCACCCCGCGTCGTCGCACCGCCGGGCACGGGACATCAGGCGGGTACGCCACCGGACCGCCCCCCGCCCGCGGGCAGACGTCTTGACGCCGCGTCCACGGTGAACGAGAGTCAAGCCCCGATCCACCGACGACAGCGATACGGACATGCCATCCACCAGCACTGACGACGCCGCGCTGGTCCGCGCGGCGCAAGCCGGCGACCGGCGGGCGCTCGAAGCCCTGATCGCGGCGTACCTGCCGTTCGTGTACACCATCGTGCGCCGGGCACTCGACAGCGCGGCCGACGTCGACGACGTGGTCCAGGAGACCATGCTGCGCGGCGTACGCGAACTGCGGGACCTGCGCGATCCGCACACGTTCCGGGCCTGGCTGGGCGTGATCGCGGTGCGGCAGGTCAGCAGCCACCTGCGGCGGCGGCGCACCGACGACGCGCAGGGCGCCGACGTGGACGACCTCGTCGGGGTGGCGGACGCGAACGCCTCCTTCGAAGACGTGACGGCGCTGCGGCTGGGCATGGCCGCGCAGCGGCGGCAGGCGGCGCGGGCGGCGCGCTGGCTGGACCACGACGACCGGGTGCTGCTGTCACTGTGGTGGACGGAGGTCGCCGGCGGCCTGACCCGCACCGAGCTCGCGGCCGCCGCGGGCCTGAGCGTCGCCCACGCGGGCGTCCGGGTGCAGCGGATGCGCCAGCAGCTGGAGCAGTGCCGCGCCGTGCTGGCGGCCCTGGACCGCCGGCCGCGCTGCGCCGAGTTGACCGCGCTGGTGTCCGGCTGGGACGGTGCGCCCACGTCGGCCTGGCGCAAGCGCCTGATCCGGCATGTGCGCGCGTGTGACGCCTGCGCCCTCGGCGCCGAGGACCTGGTGCCCGCCGAGCGGCTGCTGTCCGGGCTGGCCGTGCTGCCCGTCCCGGTCGCGCTGGCCGCGGCGGTGCTCGGCAAGAGCCAGGCCGCCGCCACCTCGACCGCGGCGCTGGCCGCCGCCAAGACGGGTGTGCTCGGCCACCTGGCGAAGGTGTTCGCCGCCCCGCCGGTCGCGGGCGGCCAGTCGCAGGTGGTGGGCGGTCATCGAGGTCCACTCGGTGAACAGCGCCAGGGCTGCGTCCGGGTACTGCGCGATCGCGCCGCCGTCTTCGCCGCCGAGCCCGACGGCGCGGTGCGCCTGATCGCCAGCCACGGCTGGCCGGCC
>NZ_JBFAOU010000065.1:0-41103 GCF_040675365.1 Catellatospora sp. NPDC049609
TCGACGCGCCGGTCTACCCGACCGCGCCGGATCTTGAGCGAGGCGGCGAGGTCGCCGGCGCCGACCGGCGTGAGGGAGCCCTCCCGCGGGGGCGGTGCCTGCGCGGGGGCTCGGGAGTCCTAGGGGACGCGACGGTACGCGCCGTCACTGGCGCTGGTGGCCATCGAGGCGTACGCCCGCAGTGCCGCGCTCACCGGCCGCTGCCGGTCGACGGGGCTGTACGGTTTCTCCCTCTTGTCCTGAAGGATACGCCGCTCGGCCAGCACCCCCTCCGGCACCTCAAGCACCAGCGAGCGTGCCGGGATGTCGATGGCGATGGTGTCGCCGTTCTCGACCAGCGCGATCAGGCCGCCGCCCGCCGCCTCGGGGGAGATGTGCCCGATGGACAGGCCGCTGGTGCCGCCGGAGAAGCGCCCGTCGGTGATCAGTGCGCAGGCCTTGCCCAGGCCCCGGCCCTTGAGGAACGAGGTCGGGTAGAGCATCTCCTGCATGCCGGGGCCGCCGCGGGGGCCCTCGTACCGGATGACGACCACGTCGCCGGCGACGATCTCGCCGCCCAGGATCGCGGTGACCGCGTCGTCCTGCGACTCGAACACCTTGGCCGGGCCGGTGAAGCGCAGGTTGTCCTCGGACACGCCCGCTGTCTTCACGACCGCGCCGTCCGGGGCCAGGTTGCCGAAGAGGATGGCCAGGCCGCCGTCGGCGGAGTACGCGTGCGCCCGGTCGCGGATGCAGCCGTTGGCCGCGTCGGTGTCCAGGGTGGACCACACGTTCTCGGTGCTGAACGGCTGCGTGGTGCGCACCCCGCCCGGCGCGGCGTGGAACAGCCGCTCCGCCTCGGGCAGCGTGGCGCCGCTGCGGATGTCCCAGTCGGACAGCCAGCTCGCCAGGTCGGGCGCGTGCACCGCGTGCACGCCGGTGTGCAGCAGCCCGGCGCGGTTGAGCTCGCCCAGCAGGGCCGGGATGCCACCGGCCCGGTGCACGTCCTCCATGTGGTACTGCTGGCTGTTCGGGGCGACCTTGGCCAGGCACGGCACGCGCCGGGAGACGGCGTCGATGTCGGCGACGCCGAAGTCCAGCTCCGCCTCGCGGGCCGCCGCGAGCAGGTGCAGCACCGTGTTGGTGGAGCCGCCCATGGCCACGTCGAGCGCGACGGCGTTCTCGAACGCCTCGCGGGTGGCGATGGCGCGCGGCAGCACGGAGGCGTCGTCGCCGTCGTAGTAGCGCTTGCACAGGTCGACGATCAGCTCGCCGGCCTTCTCGAACAGCGCCTTGCGGGCGGCGTGGGTGGCCAGCGTGGAGCCGTTGCCGGGCAGGGCCAGGCCGATCGCCTCGGTGAGGCAGTTCATCGAGTTCGCGGTGAACATGCCGGAGCAGGAGCCGCAGGTCGGGCAGGCGGAGCGCTCGATCTGGCCGAGCTGCTCGTCGCTGACCGCGTCGTTGGAGGCGGCGATCATCGCGTCGATCAGGTCCAGCTTGGTGTGCACCACGCCCTCGACGGCGACGGTCTTGCCGGCCTCCATCGGGCCTCCGGAGACGAAGACCGTGGGGATGTTCAGGCGCAGCGCCGCCAGCAGCATGCCGGGCGTGATCTTGTCGCAATTGGAGATGCAGACCAGCGCGTCGGCGCAGTGCGCGTTCACCATGTACTCCACCGCGTCGGCGATCAGCTCGCGGCTGGGCAGCGAGTAGAGCATGCCGCCGTGGCCCATGGCGATGCCGTCGTCGACGGCGATGGTGTTGAACTCGCGGCCCACCCCGCCGGCGGCGGCGATCGAGTCCGCGACGAGGCCGCCGAGGTCCTTGAGGTGTACGTGCCCCGGCACGAACTGGGTGAAGCTGTTCGCGATGGCGACGATCGGCTTGCCGAAGTCGTCGTCGGTCATTCCGGTGGCGCGCCACAGCGCGCGGGCGCCGGCCATCGTGCGACCGTGAGTGGAGGTGCGGGAACGCAGCTCGGGCATGTCGTAAGTGTGTCACTCGAACGGGAGCGCGCCCAGCTCAGCACCCTTGTGTCCACAGGCCGGGACGAGGGGCGGGTGGGAATGTCGCACACGGTGTCTCGCTTTGTGCTCTGCGCTGCGGCAGAGTGGTTGACGTGGACCTCCCCCCGGGGCTCGCGACAGCCGTACTGGCGAGCGTGTTGACCGCTGTGCCCGCGGTCTGGGCACTGGCGACGAATCGGTTGGTCGACCAGCACGGCCTGGTCGTCCGCGCGAACCGGCTCTGCGCCGGTGCGCTGATGGTGTACGCCCTCGCCGCCCCGATCGCCTGGCTGCACACGGCCGGGTGGCAGGACGGCTGGGACACCCTGACGAGCAGCCGCATCGTGCTCGGCGGGCTGTTCGGGCTGCCCGCGTCCATCGCGGCCCTGCTGCTGGTGGCGGCGCTGCTGGAGATCACCGATCAGGTGGTGGGCGACGGCGCCCGGCTGCGCCTGATGCTCGAGTCGCTCATGGTGGCCTCGGGCGTGTTCATCGTGGCGTGGACGTTCGTGCTGGCACCGGACAAGCCCGGCCACCACTCGCTGCCCGGAGCCTGCGTGCCGGTGCTGGTCGCGGCGGTGCTGTGCTGCGTGGTGCTGGGGTTGAGCACGGTGCTGGTGGTGCGCGCGCAGCCGCGCCGCGGTCCGCTGCTGCGGCACTGCGTGGGCGCGGGGCTGCTCGCGCTCGGCATGACCGGGGTGGCCGGCGGTGCGTGTTACGGCTCGGGCCTGGTGGTGCTGGTGGGCGCGGTGACCATCCCGGCCGGCGCCGGGCTGTGGTTCATCGGGCCGCCGCCGGCGGCGCGGGTCAGCGACGCCGAGTCCGTGTCGCCCAGCTCTGGCCTGGCCACCGGCCTGTTCCCGGTGCTGGCCATCTCGATCGTGGCGGTGGACGGCTACTCGCAGAGCACCGGCATCATGCTGGAGACCGCGCTGGTCGGCATCCTCAACGGCTTCTTCATGGTCGGCCGGCAGTACCTGGCCATCGTGGACGTGCGCAAGGCCAACAACCGGCTGGCCGAGAGCGAGTCGCACTTCCGCGAGCTGGCCCACACGGACCCGCTCACCGGCCTGGCCAACCGGCGCGGCCTGCTGCGCACCATGTACCTCGACGCCGCGGGCGGGCCGCCGTGCGTGCTGCTCACGCTCGACCTGGACGGCTTCAAGAACGTCAACGACATGCGCGGGCACGACGTGGGCGACGCGGTGCTGATCGAGGTCGGGCAGCGGCTGCGGCTCAACCTGCGCCCCGGCGACCTGGCCGCGCGCCTGGGCGGCGACGAGTTCGCCGTGCTCATGTGGAGCCGCCAGGCCGAGGCGGCCAAGGTCGCCCAGCGGCTGCTCGCGGTGCTCTCCCGGCCGTACCAGCACGGTGCGGCGGACATCTTCCTGTCGGCCAGCATCGGCCTGGCCGGGTGCGGCGCCGACGACGACATCCCCACCCTGCTCCGCAACGCCGACCTGGCCCTGCGCGCGGCCAAGCAGCGCGGCAAGAACCGGGTCGAGCTCTACGACGAGGTGTACGACAGGCAGCTGCGCCGCCGCACCCAGATCGAGCACGAGCTGCGCGGGGCGATCGAGCGCGACGAGCTGTCGCTGGCGTACCAGCCGGTGGTGGCCCTGCCCTCGACCCGGCCGGTCGGCGCGGAGGCCCTGATCCGCTGGCACCATCCGGAGCTGGGACAGGTCGGCCCGCTGGAGTTCATCCCGATCGCCGAGGAGACCGGCCAGATCGAGGTGCTGGGCGCGTGGGTGCTGGACCAGGCCTGCCGCCAGCTGTCGCGCTGGGTGCAGAAGGGCTACGACGTCTGGGTGTCGGTGAACATCTCGCCCCGCGAGCTGCACTCCACCAAGTACGTGACCGGCGTCAAGGAGGTGCTGCGCCGCCACCGGGTGCCGGCGCAGCGGCTGGTGCTGGAGGTGACCGAGCACGCCGTCGCCACCGACCTCGACGAGTTCCAGCGCACCCTGGCCGCGCTGCGCGCACTCGGCGTACGCATCGCGCTCGACGACTTTGGCGCGGGCTACTCCTCGCTGCGCCAGCTGCGCAACACCCCCGTCGACATCCTCAAGATCGACCGGGACCTGGTCATCGACGGGCCGACCGATCACGGCCCCGGCGCGCCCATGGTCGACGTCGTGGTGCGGCTCGGGCAGCGGCTCGGGCTGCAGGTCATTGCCGAGGGCATGAGCGAGCAGCAGCACCGCCGCCTGGTCGAGGCGACGGGCTGCCCGTTCGGGCAGGGCCAGCTGTTCGGCATGGGCGTGCCGGCCGAGCACCTGGAGGCGCGGCTGGCCGCGTCCGCCTCGGGCGTGCCCAAGGCGCTGCCCGCCGCGCCGGTCCGCCCGGTGGCCAACGGCTCGCCGCTGACGGCGCCGCACGGCAAGCTCGCGCAGCCGCTCAGCGGGCTCTCGCCGGCCCGTGTCAGCGAGGCCACCGGCAGCACCGTGGGACGTCACGACACGGTCGTCCCAACATCCGGGAGCAGTTGACTCAGCCGCTGAGATGAGACAAGCTAAGCCCATGTCGACCTCTCGGCCGTCTGCCCGAGTACTTACCTGAGCGCACTCTCACCCTGACGAGAGTGCGCTAGCCCCCGTGCGAACACTGCACGAGGGCTTTTTTGTTGGGATCGGCAGCCGACGCGAGACCTTCCAGATGCCAAAGGTGATCTGAAATGACCAGACCCAGCCCGGAGACACTGGCCCAGCGGGCCGCGGCGCAACGGTCCGCGCCCCCCGCCGCCACCAGCGCACAGACCGCCCCGGTCTCCGTGACCGGCGCGCAGAGCCTCGTCCGGTCACTGGAGGCGCTCGGGGTAGAGGTCGTCTTCGGCATCCCCGGCGGCGCCATCCTGCCCGCGTACGACCCGCTGTTCGACTCGAAGGTGCGCCACATCCTGGTCCGGCACGAGCAGGGCGGCGGCCACGCGGCCACCGGGTACGCCCAGGCCACCGGCAAGGTCGGCGTCTGCATGGCGACCTCCGGGCCGGGCGCGACCAACCTGGTCACCCCGATCGCGGACGCGTACATGGACTCGGTGCCGCTGGTGGCGATCACGGGCCAGGTGGCCCGGCCGGCCATCGGCACGGACGCCTTCCAGGAGGCCGACATCCAGGGCATCACGCTGCCGATCACCAAGCACAACTTCCTGGTGCAGTCCGGCGACGACCTGCCCCGGGTGCTGGCCGAGGCGTTCCACCTGGCGGCCACCGGCCGCCCCGGCCCGGTGCTGGTCGACATCCCGAAGGACGTGCTGCAGGCGCAGACCACGTTCAGCTGGCCGCCGACGCTCGACCTGCCCGGCTACCGCCCGACCCTGCACCCGCACGGCAAGCAGATCCGCGAGGCCTCGCGCCTGATCATGGCGGCGAAGCGGCCGGTGCTGTACGTCGGCGGCGGCGTGCTCAAGGCGCAGGCCACCGAGGTGCTGCGCGAGCTGGCCGAGCTGACCGGGATCCCGGTGATCACCACCCTGATGGCCCGCGGCGCGTTCCCCGACTCGCACCACCAGCACGTCGGCATGCCAGGCATGCACGGCTCGGTGTCGGCGGTGTACGCACTCCAGCGCAGCGACCTGCTGATCACGCTGGGCGCGCGGTTCGACGACCGGGTCACCGGCAAGCTGGACAGCTTCGCCCCCGACGCCCAGGTCATCCACGCCGACATCGACCCGGCCGAGATCGGCAAGAACCGCCACGCCGACGTGCCGATCGTGGGCGACGTCAAGCACGTGATCGAGGAGCTGATCACGGCGCTGCGGGGCGAGACCCACCCGCCGCGCGAGGAGTGGTGGAACGCGCTCAACGATCTGCGCAACCGCTACCCGCTGGGCTGGGAGGAGCCGGAGGACGGCACGCTGGCCCCGCAGTACGTGATCAAGCGGCTGGGCGAGATCGCCGGCCCCGACGCCGTCTACGTGGCGGGCGTCGGCCAGCACCAGATGTGGGCCAGCCAGTTCATCTCGTACGAGAAGCCCGCGACCTGGCTCAACTCCGGCGGCCTGGGCACCATGGGCTACGCGGTCCCGGCCGCGATGGGCGCCAAGGTGGCCCGGCCTGACGCGGTGGTCTGGGCGATCGACGGCGACGGCTGCTTCCAGATGACCAACCAGGAGCTGGCCACCTGCGCGCTGGAGGGCATCCCGATCAAGGTGGCCGTCATCAACAACGGCAACCTCGGCATGGTCCGGCAGTGGCAGACGCTGTTCTACGACTCGCGCTACTCCAACACGGACCTGGGCACCCACAAGCACCGCATCCCGGACTTCGTGAAGCTCGCCGAGGCGCTGGGCTGCATCGGCATGCGCTGCGAGTCGGCCGAGGACGTCGACAAGACGATCGAGGCCGCGATGGCGATCAACGACGCGCCCGTGGTCATCGACTTCGTGGTGGGCAAGGACGCGATGGTGTGGCCGATGGTGGCCGCCGGCACCAGCAACGACGAGATCATGTTCGCCCGGGGCGTGCGCCCCACGTTCGACGAGGACGACATCTAATCATGAGTAAGCACACGCTTTCCGTGCTCGTCGAGAACAAACCCGGCGTGCTGGCCCGGGTCGCGGGGCTGTTCTCGCGGCGCGGATTCAACATCGACTCGCTGGCGGTGGGGGAGACCGAGCACCCGGAGGTCTCCCGCATCACGGTCGTCGTCAACGCCGACGAGCAGCCGCTGGAGCAGGTCACCAAGCAGCTCAACAAGCTGGTGAACGTGCTCAAGATCGTGGAGCTGGAGCCGTCCACCGCGGTGCAGCGCGAGCTGCTGCTGGTCAAGGTGCGGGCGGACCGGCCGGTGCGCTCGCAGGTGCTGGAGACCGTCGAGCTGTTCCGGGCCAAGGTCGTCGACGTGGCCCCGGACGCGCTGACCATCGAGGCCACGGGCACCGCGGAGAAGCTCGACGCCCTGCTGCGCGACCTGGAGCCGTACGGCATCAAGGAGATGGTCCAGTCGGGTCTGGTCGCGATCGGCCGCGGCTCCCGCAGCATCACCGCCAACCCCGCGCTGCGCCTCGCAGCCTGACCCACCCGCCCGGCGGCGGGCCTGCGGGCCCGCCCCTGCCGCCGCAACTCTTAAGGAGTCGCGCCGACACCGGCCTTCCTTTGCCGCGACTCATTAAGAGTTGCGGCGAAGGGAGGGGCGAGGCCGCGACTCGTTAAGAGTTGCGGCAGGGGGACGGCCGGGCGGGCCAGAGACGATCAACTGGTGGGACGTGGCGTGGCCGCGTGCACCGACCGCCGGGGCACAGGGCGAAGATGCCCTGGCCCGGCGTGTGACCTTGAGAGGGAACGAGAATGGTTGAGATCTTCTACGACGACGACGCGGACCTGTCGATCATCCAGGGCCGCAAGGTCGCGGTGATCGGGTACGGCAGCCAGGGCCACGCCCACGCGCTGTCGCTGCGCGACTCGGGCGTCGACGTGCGCGTCGGCCTCAAGGAGGGCTCGAAGAGCCGCGCCAAGGCCGAGGAGCAGGGCCTGCGCGTGGTCACGCCGGCCGAGGCGGCGGCCGAGGCCGACGTCATCATGATCCTGGCGCCGGACACCGCGCAGCGCTTCATCTACGCCGAGTCCATCGCGCCCAACCTGACCTCCGGCAAGGCGCTGTTCTTCGGCCACGGCTTCAACATCCGGTACGGCCTGATCACCCCGCCTGCCGACGTGGACGTCGCCATGGTCGCCCCGAAGGGCCCCGGCCACCTGGTGCGCCGCCAGTACGTCGACGGCAAGGGCGTGCCGTGCCTCATCGCCATCGAGCAGGACCCCACCGGCGGCGCGCAGGCGCTGGCGCTGTCGTACGCCAAGGCGATCGGCGGCAGCCGGGCCGGCGTCATCAAGACCACCTTCAAGGAGGAGACCGAGACCGACCTGTTCGGTGAGCAGGCGGTCCTCTGCGGCGGTGCGTCGGCGCTGGTCCAGGCCGGCTTCGAGGTGCTGACCGAGGCGGGCTACGCGCCCGAGGTGGCGTACTTCGAGTGCCTGCACGAGCTGAAGCTGATCGTGGACCTGATGTACGAGGGCGGCATCGCCCGCATGCGCTACAGCGTCTCCGACACCGCCGAGTACGGCGACGTCACCCGCGGCCCGCGCGTCATCGACGGCCGGGTCAAGGAGGAGATGAAGCGCATCCTCGGCGAGATCCAGAACGGCGAGTTCGCCCGCGAGTGGGTCGCCGAGGACGACAACGGCCGCCCGAACTTCACCAAGCTGCAGGAGCAGGGCGCGGTTCACCCGATCGAGGAGACCGGCGCGAAGCTGCGGGCGATGATGAGCTGGGTCGACCGGCCGATCACCGAGACCGCCTGATCTTTCCTCTCCCATTCGTCCGGCCGCCGGTGGGGAGTCCGCGGTGGTCCGCCGTTCAGGCGGGCCGCCGGGACGAGCCACTGGCGGAGCCGAAACAAACGGCGGCCGGGCCTTCCGGGCCGTGCCCAGGCGATCCCTGGGTGCGGCCCGGTTTATTTGTTTTGCCCTGTTCGTCAGGCCGGGCCCGCCGAGGCCGCGCCCGGGCGTGGTTGACCGGTTAACGAGCCAGGTCGAAACGGACTGAGCAGCACGAACGTGAGTACCGTCACGGCGGTCGTTCGGCGTGCGAAGCACGGGCGAACCCGTAGCATCGCGGGGGTAGGGCCCGAAGCGCAGTGCGGCGGTCCGGGCTGAAGTCATCCAACTCTCTCCGTGAGGCAAGCTGTGACTCCCGTCGTTCTCATTGCCGAAGAACTCGCACCCGCCGCGCTCGACGTGCTGGCGCACGACTTCGACGTCAGGCACGTCGACGGCACGGACCGGGCGGCGCTGCTTGCCGCGCTGGCCGATGCCGACGCCGTGATCGTCCGTAGCGCCACCCAGATCGACGCCGAGGCCATCGCCGCCGCGCCGCGCCTGAAGGTGGTCGCCCGCGCCGGGGTCGGCCTCGACAACGTCGAGGTGCCCGCCGCCACCGCCCGTGGCGTCATGGTCGTGAACGCGCCGACCTCCAACATCGTCTCGGCCGCCGAGCAGGCCATCGCGCTGCTGCTGGCCGTCGCCCGCAACACCGCCTCGGCGTCGAGCGCGCTGAAGAACGGCGAGTGGAAGCGCTCGAAGTACACCGGTGTCGAGCTGCAGGGCAAGACCGTCGGCGTGGTCGGCCTCGGCCGCATCGGCGTGCTGTTCGCGCAGCGCATCGCCGCGTTCGGCACCCGCCTGATCGCGTACGACCCCTACGTGCAGCCGGCCCGCGCCGCGCAGCTCGGGGTCCGCCTGGTCGGGCTGGAGGAGCTGCTGCGCGAGAGCGACTTCATCTCGATCCACCTGCCCAAGACGCCGGAGACCGTGGGCCTCATCGGCGCCAAGGAGCTCCAGCTGGTCAAGCCCGACGTGCGGATCATCAACGCCGCCCGCGGTGGCCTGATCGACGAGGAGGCGCTGGCCGACGCGCTCGCCGAGGGCCGGGTCGCCGGCGCCGGCATCGACGTGTACCTCAAGGAGCCGTGCACCACCTCGCCGCTGTTCCAGTTCGACAACGTGGTGGCCACCCCGCACCTGGGCGCGTCGACCCACGAGGCGCAGGACAAGGCCGGTCTCGCGGTCGCCAAGAGCGTCAAGCTGGCACTGCAGGGCGAGTTCGTGCCGGACGCGGTGAACGTCCAGGCCGGCGGTGTGGTCGCCGAGGAGGTCCGCCCGCTGCTGCCGCTGGCGGAGAAGCTGGGCAAGGTCTTCACCGCCGTCGCGGGCGGCGTCGCCGCCGGCGTCACCGTCGAGGTGCGCGGCGAGATCGTCAACCAGCACGACGTGTCGGTGCTCAAGCTCGCCGCGAGCAAGGGCCTGTTCAGCCCGATCGTCGAGGAGCAGGTCACCTACGTCAACGCGCCGCTGATCGCGGCCGACCGCGGCGTCGAGATCGACCTGACCACCAACCCCGAGGTCAACGAGCACAAGAACCTGGTGACGGTACGCGGCGCGCTGCCCGACGGGCGTACCGTCTCGGTCGCCGGCGCGGTGGTCACCCACGGCCTGCGCGAGCAGCTCAAGCTCACCGAGCTCGACGGCTTCGACCTGGAGCTGGACGCCGAGGGCAACCTGCTGTTCTTCCGCTACCAGGACCGGCCCGGCGTGGTCGGCGCGGTCGGCACCGTGCTCGGCGCGGTCGGCGTGAACATCGCCGCGATGCAGGTGGCCCGGCGCGAGGCCGGCGGCGAGGCGCTGATGACGCTGACCGTCGACTCGCCGGTCCCGGCGGACCTGCTCCAGCGCGCCGCCGAGAACATCGGCGCGGTCTCGGTCAGCGCCGTCGACCTCACCGATGAGTGATTGGACGCTTGCGTAGCGTATTGATTGCTGGGTAACCTGCAAGGGTGTCCACTGCGGACACGCCCGTTACGCGGGTACGGACGGGTCTTCGGGTGACCTCTCCGCCTCACGCGTAGCGAGCGGCCAGGCTAGCAACGGTCGGCCCGGTGAGCTGTTTGCCGCAGCTCCCCGGGCCGACTGCTTTCTGCGCCCTGCGCCGCGGTTGCCCGGATGCCGGAAGATGACCGGCATGTGGCTGCGCCGGCTGTTCCCGCCCAAACCCGTGCGCGTGGCGGCGCGGGCCGCCCGCGCCGATCGACCCGACGGCGACCCGGCCGTGCGCGACGCGCTGCAGCTGCGGGCGCAACTGCTCCGGTACGCCGCCGGGACCGCCGGGTACGGCGTGTTCACCGCGCTCGCGCTGCGTGCCCTCGTGCCCGCCTGGCGCGAGGCGGTGGCGCTGCCGATGATCGCGCTACTGCTCGGCCACTACCGGCTCGCCCGGCCGCGCGACCGGGCGATGCACCAGGCGGTCGCGCAGTGGCCGGCCCTCGCGGCCCAGGCTGAGGCGCCGCCGGTCCCGGTCCGGCTGCGCCCGCCCGCTCCGTGGCATCCGGCCACCTTGGCCGGCCTGGCCGGTCTCCCGGTGCTGCTGGCCGCCGAACTGCGCGACCCGGGGCTGCTCCTGCCGGACTGGCCGTCCTCCGCCGGGTTCCTCGCCACCGTGGCGCAGGTGGCCGTCGTGCTCTGTGCCGGGCTGGTGCTGGTGCTCCATGCCGCGCTGCTGCTGTGGCTGGTCGACACGGTCCACACCGCGTGGCGGCGGGGGCGCCGCCCGGTGTACCTGGAACTCGACGCGGCCGGTGTCCGGCTGCCGACCCGCGGCCTCGAATTCAGCTGGGCGCAGGTCACCGAGGTCGCCGTCTGGCCGCGGGCCGCGCCGACCGGCCTGGCGCTGCGGGTCCGCCACCCGGTGGTGGCACGGCGCGGCGAGTGGCGGTCGATCGGGGACCGGATCATGAGCCGTGCCCACCGCCCGGACGGTTGGGTCGCGGTCGGCGTCGTCGACGTACGCGAGCCGCTCCTGCCCGCATACCGGGCCGCGCTGGCCTTTCACGCAGCTCACGGTGAGGCCGATGCGGCGGCGCGGCGCGGGTCCGTGACAGCATTCGGGCATGAGTGAGTCGTCCCAGACGGAGATCGTCATCGCGCCGGTCGGCTTCGAGCACCTGCGCCAGGTCCTGGACCTCGGCTACCGGGTCTTCGACACGACCGTGAAGCCGTACACCTCGTGGTCGCTGACCGCGGTCGCGGAGCACCTGGACAGCGGGGACAGCGCCTGCTGGGTGGCGCTGGACGGGGTGAAGGTGGTGGGGTTCGTGCTCGGCTCGCAGACGTTCGAGCTGCGCGACGACTGGGGCTACCTGGAGTGGATCGCGGTGGACCCGTCCTACCAGGGCCGGGGCATCGCCGGGCGGCTGGTGAACGCGTGCTGCGAGGCGCTGTTCGCGGGCGGGGCGAGCCGCGTGGTCACCGACGTCGAGGCGACCAACAACGCCTCGGCCACCCTCATGTCGCGCAACGGGTTCGCCCCCGCGGTGACGGTCACCCTGTTCGTCCGCAGCAGCCAGCCCGACGCCGATCCCGGCCGCGCCGTACGCGGCGTCTCCAAGCGCCCGCTGATCCGCAGCGGCCGCCTCCTCGGCGATCACCGCACCCCCTGACCGGAGCGGTGCGGTGGGTGTGGGTCTCCGGGATCGGTGGTTTCGGTCAGCAGCCCGCGGTCTGGCCCCTGAGCTGGACCGGGGACGGCGATCACCGTCCCGGCCGCGCGCCGGCCGTCCACATGATGGAACGGGTGTACCGTTGGGTGGGAGCGGGGCTTAACGTTCGGTAGAACAGTGGACATGGTTGTTGCTGAGGAGCGGGCTGGCATGCGCATCGCGGTCGTGGCAGGGGACGGGATCGGCGCCGAGGTGGTGGCCGAGGGCCTCAAGGTGCTCGACGCCGTGCTGCCGGGTGTGGAGACCACGCCCTACGACCTCGGCGCGGCGCGGTATCACCGGACGGGTGAGGTGTTCCCGGACTCGGTGCGTGACGAGCTGGCCCAGCACGACGCGATCCTGCTCGGTGCGGTCGGCGACCCCAGCGTGCCGCCGGGCGTGCTGGAGCGGGGTCTGCTGCTGAAGCTGCGCTTCGACTTCGACCAGTACGTCAACCTTCGCCCGTCGCGGCTGTGGCCGAACACGTCCGGCCCGCTGGCCGGGGTGAAGCCGGGCGAGATCGACTTCGTGGTGGTGCGCGAGGGCACCGAGGGCCTGTACGCGGGCGCCGGTGGCGGCCTGCACCGGGGCACCCCGGCCGAGATCGCCACCGAGGAGAGCCTGAACACCCGCCACGGGGTGGAGCGCGTGATCCGGGACGCCTTCGAGCGGGCCGGCCGGCGCACCCGCCGCAAGGTCACCATGGTGCACAAGACCAACGTGCTGACCCACGCCGGCGGCCTGTGGGCGCGCACCTTCGCCGAGGTGGCCAAGGAGTTCCCGGACATCGCCACGGAGTATCAGCACGTCGACGCGGCCGCCATGTTCATGGTGACCAACCCGCAGCGCTACGACGTGGTCGTCACCGACAACCTGTTCGGCGACATCCTGACCGACATCGCGGCCGCCGTCACCGGCGGCATCGGCCTGGCCGCGAGCGGCTGCATCAACCCGACCCGGGCATTCCCGTCGATGTTTGAGCCGGTGCACGGCTCCGCTCCGGACATCGCGGGCCAGGGCAAGGCCGACCCGGTGGCGGCCATCCTCTCGGTGGCGCTGTGCCTGGAGCACCTGGGCCACGCCGACGAGGCCCGCAAGATCGAGGAGGCCGTCGCGGCCGAGCTCTCCGGGCGCACCGGTGAGCCGATCCGCACCGCCGAGGTCGGCGACCGGGTTTCCGTACTCGTATCCGCATGACCGCAGGACCCCCGGTCCGCGCGGTGGCCGGGGGTGGATGCGCACAAACTGCCCAAGGCCATCGGCCGGGCTGGGGATGAACGTTCGTTAGAGGTAAGTTTTCCCCAGATCCCCGACCGATGGAGGGCAGCGCGCATGAGCGGCGGTGGCACGATCGACTTCGAGATCCGTCCGAGTTCGCAGCCGGTATCGGCCACGGAGCGCGAGGCGCTGCTGGCCAATCCCGGCTTCGGCAGGGTCTTCACCGATCACATGGTGACCATCCGGTACGCCGAGGGCAAAGGCTGGTACGACGCGCGCGTCGAGGCGCGGGCACCGATCCCGATGGACCCGGCGACCGCGGTACTGCACTACGCCCAGGAGATCTTCGAAGGCCTGAAGGCGTACCACCGCGCCGACGGCGGCACGGGCCTGTTCCGCGCCGACGCGAACGCGCGCCGCTTCGCCCAGTCGGCGCAGCGCATGGCCATGGCACCGCTGCCGGAGGAGCTGTTCCTGAGCTCCATCCGCGAGCTGGTCACCATCGACCGCCAGTGGATCCCGACCAGCACCGAGGGCAGCCTGTATCTGCGGCCGTTCCAGTACGCCAGCGAGGTCTTCCTCGGCGTGCGCCCGGCCCGGGAGTACCTCTACTGCCTGATCGCCTCGCCGGTCGGCCCGTACTTCGCGGGCGGCCTCAAGCCGGTCAGCATCTGGGTCTCCGACGAGTACACCCGGGCGGCGCCCGGCGGCACCGGCGCGGCCAAGTGCGGCGGCAACTACGCCGCCTCGCTGCTGGCCCAGGCGCAGGCCGCCGACAACGGCTGCGACCAGGTCGTCTACCTCGATGCCGTCGAGCGCAAGTGGGTCGACGAGCTGGGCGGCATGAACGTCTTCTTCGTCCGCGCCGACGGCTCGATGTTCACCCCCGAGCTCAACGGCTCGATCCTGCCCGGCATCACCCGCGACTCGGTCATCACGCTCGCCCGCGAGCAGGGCCGCCACGTCGAGGAGCGCCCGGTCAGCATCGACGAGTGGCGCGACGGCGCCCGCAGCGGCGAGATCGTGGAGACCTTCGCCTGCGGCACCGCCGCGGTGCTCACCCCCATCGGCACCGTCCGCGGCGTCGACGGCGAGTTCAAGCTCGGCGACGGCGGCACCGGCCCGGTCACCGCCGCCCTGCGCGAGACCCTCGTCGGCATCCAGTTCGGCCGCGTCCCCGACCCCCACAACTGGACCACCACCCTCTAGCTCCGAAAGGAAGGGCACCTTCTTAACGCTATGCGTGGTAGAAGGTGCCCTTCTTAACGTCTCCTGTTCCTGAGCTGGGCCGCCGTGGTCCGGGCCGCCGGGCAGGGGGCGGCATACCAGATCATCGTGGCGCGGCGGCGGTTGTCCACAAGCGCCCCGTCGTCCACAGGAACGCGCCGCGCTCGATTGCCGGGCGGCGTCACGGTGGCGACGCTGCGGCGCATGACTTCGGAAGCCTTCGCCGCGCTGGACGAGACGGCACACGCCCAGCTCCGGTTGCTGACCCGTGCGCAGGTGCTCCAGGCCGGGCACAGCGACATGCTGATCTACCGCCGCATCCGCTCGGGCCGCTGGCAGCGGGTGCTGTCCGGCGTGTACTGCATCGACGGCGGCCCGCTGACGGTCGAGCAGCGGCGGGTGGCCGGCGCGCTGTACGCGGGACCCGACGCCCAGCTCACCGGCCAGTCGGCGCTGGCCTGGCACGGCTTCTGCACCCTCCCCGCCACCGACGAGGTGCACCTGCTGGTGCCGCACGAGACGCGGTGCCGGTCCAACGGGTTCGCCGTGGTCAAGCGGTCGATGGCGCTCGACGGCAACGCCCGCCGGGCGGCGCTCTACCGGCTGACCAGCCCTGCCCGCGCGGTGGTCGACGCGTGTCGAGAGCTGCGCGAGCTGCGTACCGTGCGAGCGGTGGTCGCGGAGGCGGTGCAGCGATTCCGGGTGCCGCCGCGGGTGCTCGACGAGGAGGTCCGGCGGGCGGCCAGGAGCCGGACCGCGCTGGTGCGCAGGGCGCTGGCCGAGATCGCCGGCGGGGCACGCTCGGCGCCCGAAGCGCAGGCGCGGGCGGTGCTCGAAGCCAGTCCGCAGCTCCGGGGCCGGGTGCTGTGGAATCCGCGCCTCGCCCTGGCCGACGGGACGGCGCTGCCCACGCCCGACGGCTACCTACCGGACGTGGGGCTGGCGATCGAAGTCGACTCCCGTGAGTTCCACCTGAGTCCCGAGGACTGGGCGCGCTCGCTGGAACGGCACAACATCCTTGGCAGGTACGGCGTGCAGGTCCTGCACTTCGTTCCCTCGTTCGTGGCAGGTCAGCCGGACGAGGTACGCAGGATCGTCGAGGAGGCGGCGTCCCGGAGAGCGGGGGTGGTCACCGGCGTCCGGGTGACATTGGACGGTGGTTCGCCGCTCTTCAGGGAAAGGCGTTAAGAAGGTGCCCTTCCTCTACGCATAGCGTTAAGAAGGTGCCCTTCCTTCGCGGGGTCAGCGGGTGGGGCGGTGGGTGCTGGTGGGTCGGGATCCCGAAGGGCGGGAGCCGTGGGGACGCGCGCCCGAGGGCCGGGTGCCTGCCCAGCGCGCTGCTGCTGTCGATCGTATGACCCCGAATTGGGACTCGACGTGCGACAGGTGCCGTTCTAGGTTGTCAGGTGCCATGTCGGACCTCCTCGATACCTCGTTCAACGACCGCGCTGCCGGGCGGTCGCTGCCCGGCGCGTGTCGCCGGGCGGGTTCGAGGGGTGGTGGGTCCGCTGGTCAGACGGCTCGGCGCAGGGTCGGCGTGGGCTTGAGCGCCACCGGCCGGGACAGCGCGGCCGGAGCCAGCCGGCGCCGGGCGTTGACGGGCAGGTCGAGGAACGCGGCGTCCAGCGCCACGAGCGCCCGGACGAGGGCGGCCTGCATCTGGTCGGGATCGGGCAGCTGCCAGCCGACCCGCTGCGGGGACACCTGCCAGCGCAGCGGACCCTCGGGCAGCACCGTCGGCGGCGCGGGGATCCAGGAGCCGAGCGAGTGGTACACCACGTCGCTGCGGTGGTCCAGTTCGGGCGCGAGCGTGCCGCCGGAGCGCATGAGGAACATCCAGCGGCCGGCGGCGGTGACCGCGACCGGTCCGCGGACGCGCCCGGCCGAGGTGGCCACGCCGGGCCCGGTGGGCGGGCCGCACACGGCGCGGGCGCCCAGGAGCGCGGGCACCTCGATGACGTCGAAGGCGCGGCCGGCGGGCAGCAGCACCGCGTGCGGGCGCTCACTCCACCACTCGTCCAGCTGCGCACCGGCGGTGCTCGACCGGGCCTGCCAGTCGTCGTACAGCGGGTGGCCGCTGCTGGCGAGGCAGTCCGCCCGGTCGCAGGCCATGCGGCGGCCGTTGAAATATCCGCCCGGCGTGACCGCCCAGCCGTGGTCGGCGTACCGCTGTGCCGCCAGGCGCAGCCGACGTCGTAACAGGCCTTTGCCGAACGGCGCCTGTGGCCACCGCATGAGTCCGCCCCCCACTTCCGGGTTACGCCGGCGGCGCTCAGAGATCGACATCCACTGTTGCCGTCACCATCGCCGCGCGCTCTCGTTACATCGACATCAGTCCAGTAGTGAACGTCTGAATGCATTGCTCGTCTGGATGCATGTCCACTGAATGCATTGTCCAACTGCAACTTGCATCTGAAGATACGAGTGTCGGACCGGATGTGGGCGCACAGACTGTGCGACTCGGTCAGACCGACCCGATGAGGGGAGGGCTGTGAGATGGACGAGCTGCCGATCGGGCGCCGGGTGTCGTACTGGCGCAACCGCCGGAAGATGTCGCAGCAGGTCTTCGCCGACCGCCTGGGCAAGTCGAAGAGCTGGGTGGACAAGGTCGAGCGCGGGGTGCGCCGGCTGGACAAGTTCTCCGTCGTCTATGAGATCGCCGACGTGCTCCAGCTCGACGTCCAGCTGCTGCTGGGCAAGGACCCGGAGCGCCGGCCCGACAGCATGAACTGCATCGACCAGATCGAGGTCGCCGAGATCCGGTCCGCGCTGGAGCGCTACGACCAGATCAGCGCGTTCTTCTACGCCGCGCCCGAGCCGCCGCCGATCGCGGAGATGCGCAAGGCCGCGCTGCACGCCTGGCAGACCTGGGAGCACGGGCGCTACGGGGTGCTCGCCCGCGCGCTGCCGAGGCTGCTGCGCGATGCCCAGGCCGCCGACACCGCGTACGCCGGCACGGACGAGTCGCGCGAGGCGGCGCACCTGCTCGGCCAGGTGTACCAGCTCGCCTCGTCGGTGCTGCGCAAGCTGGGCGAGCTCGACCTGAGCTGGCTGGCCGCGGACCGTTCCATCGCCGTCTCCCAGCGCGCGGGCGACCAGCTGCTGGCCGGGGTGGCCACCACGCGCGTCGCGAACGCGCTGCGGGCGCTGGGCCGGCACCGGGCGGCGCTCGAGGTCAACGTGAACATCGCCAACCGGCTGTGCCCGAGCGGCCCGGACACCACCGAGGACCGGCTGTCGGTGTACGGCTTCCTGCTACTGCAGGGCGCGATGGCCGCCTCCTGCATCGGCGACAGCGCGACCATGCGCGACCTACTCACGGGTGCCCAGGACGCGGCGGCCGGGCTGGGCGGCGACAAGAACCACTACTGGACCAGCTTCGGGCCGACCAACGTGCAGGTGCACCGCGCCGCGGCCGCGGTCGAGCTGGGCGAGGGCGGCCAGGCGATCTCCATCCACGAGGGCCTGGACCCGGCGGCGTTCAACGCGCTGCTGCCCGAGCGCCGGGCCCACCACTACCTCGACATGGCGCGCGGCTTCGCCCAGGTGGGCGACGTGGAGCGGGCGGGGGAGATGCTGCTGGAGGGCGATCTGCTCGCGCCCGCCGAGATCCGCTGCCGCCCGATCGCGCACGAGGTGCTCAGCGACGTGCTGCGGCGCACCCGTGGCACGCCTTCGGCGGCGCTGGCGGAGCTGGCCGAGCAGATGGGGGTGGGGGTGTGAGCGCCCCGGCCGCCACGCCGCGCCGCCGCGGCGACCGGGAGGCGGCATGACCGCCGCCGCCCGGACCGGCGCAAGGCCGGTGCTGTACGCGATCGCCTGCGGTTCGCCGGTCGCCCGTGACGTCGGGCTGCTGGTCACGCTCGCGCAGGAGCGGGGGTACGACGTCTGCGTGGTGGTCAGCCCCGACGGCCGCAAGTTCGTCGACGTGCCGTCGCTGGCCGCCCAGACCGGGCACCCGGTGCGCAGCACGTTCAAGAACCCCGGCGACCCGGACGTGCTGCCGTCCCCGGACGTGCTGGTCGTCGCCCCGGCGACGGTCAACACGGTGAACAAGTGGGGCGCCGGCATCGCCGACACGCTGGCCCTGGGCCTGCTCGTGGAGAGCCAGGGCAAGGGCCTGCCGATCGTGGCGGTGCCGTACACCAACGAGGCGATGGCGCGGCACCCCGCGTTCGGCGAGAACATCACCCGCCTGCAGGGCTGGGGCATCACCGTGCTGTACGGCGACGACGTGCTCAAACTGCCCGCGCCCGGCGAGGGCGACGCCTACCGCCACGAGTTCCCCTGGTCGCTGGCGGTGGACGCCGCCGTGCGGGTCTGCCCGCCCGCCTGAGGGGGTTCGGCGGCTCCCAGGGGCCGGGCGCCGACCGAGCTGGCGCGGGCGCCGTGGGCACAGGCACTAATCTATTCGGGTGACCTGGACTGTCGCGTCGTTCACGCAGTTGCTGGAGGCCGAGTTCCCGCCGCGCTGGGCGGAGCCGTGGGACCGGGTGGGCCTGGTGACCGGGCGGCCCGAGCAGCCGGTGACCCGGGTGCTGGCGGTGGTCGACGTGCTGCCGCAGACCGTCGCCGAGGCGCTCGACACCGGCGCCGACATGATCATCGCGCATCACCCGCTGCTGCTCAGCGGGGTATCGTCGGTCGCCGCCACGACGTACCAGGGCCGCGTGATCCACGATCTGATCGGCAACGGCGTCGCGCTGTACGTCGCGCACACCAACGCCGACGTGGCGCGCCCCGGCGTCAGCGACGCGCTCGCCGACGCGCTCGGCCTGGTGGACACCCGCCCGCTGCGCCCCACCGAGGACGGCCGCGGGTTCGGGCGCGTCGGCCGCCTGCCCGCGCCGCTCACCCTCGGCGAGTTCGCGCACCTCGCCGCGGCCGGGCTGCCGGTCGCCGGCTGGGGCGTACGGGTCGCGGGCGACCCGGCCCGGCCCGTCGCCACGGTCGCGGTGTGCGGCGGCTCGGGCGACGAGTTCATCCCCGACGCGGTGGCGGCCGGGGTCGACGTCTACCTGACCGGGGACCTCAAGCACCACCGGGTCGCCGACGTGCTGGCCGCGGCCGGGCCCGCGCTGGTCGACGCGGGTCACTACGCCACCGAGCGGCCGTGGCTGACACCCCTGGCCGCCTGGCTGCGCGCACAGACCGGACTTGAGATCATCGTCTCCGACACGGCCACCGATCCGTTCCGGTTCCACGCCTGCGCGACACTTGACCCTGTCGCCTGAGCGCGCCGCCACGACGCAGACAACCGCAGAGAGAAGGAGTGCCGAATGAAGGCCGACCCGAAGGATCAGCAGCGGTTGCTCGACCTGCAGGCGATCGACACCACGCTGCAGCAGCTGGCGCACCGCCGCAAGAGCCTGCCGGAGCTCGCCGAGCTGGACGTGCTGGGTAAGGCGATCAGCCGGCTGGAGGACGAGCGGGTGCGCGCCGAGGTGGAAGTAGACGACCTGGACCGCGACATCACGAAGCTGGAGCGCGAGGTCGACTCGGTGCGCCAGCGGCGCGTCAAGGACCAGCAGCGGCTCGACGACGGGCGGCTGCCCGCGCGGGAGCTGACCGCGCTGGAGCACGAGATCGGCTCGCTCAACCGGCGGCAGTCGGAGCTGGAGGACGCCGAGCTGGAGCTGATGGAGAAGCGGGAGACGGCGCAGGCCACACTCGACGGCGTCGACGAGAAGATCTCCGTCGCCCGGGAGAAGCGCATCGCCGCCGAGAACCGCCGCGACGACGCGCTGACCGAGATCGCCCGCGAGATCGAGTGGAAGCAGGCGGCGCGCCGTCCGCTCGCCGGCGACCTGCCCGCCGACCTGGTCCAGCTGTACGAGAAGATCCGCGAGCAGTCCGGCGGCCTGGGCGCCGCGCTGGTGCAGCACGGCCGGTGCGGCGGCTGCCGCCTGGAGCTGTTCGGCGCGGACCGCAACCGGGTGAAGGCGGCCCCGCCGGACGAGGTCGTCCGGTGCGAGGAGTGCCGGCGCATCATGGTCCGCACCGCCGAGTCGGGCCTGTGAGCGTGGTGCGGGTCATCGTCGAGGCCGACGGCGGCGCCCGGGGCAACCCCGGCCCGGCCGGGTACGGCGCGGTCGTGCGCGACCCGGAGACCGGCGACGTGCTCGCCGAGCGCAACGGCGCCCTCGGGGTGACCACCAACAACGTCGCCGAGTACCGGGGGCTCATCGCCGGGCTGGAGGCCGCCGCCGAGCTGGGCGCGGCCCAGGTCGAGGCGCGGATGGACTCCAAGCTGGTGGTCGAGCAGATGTCCGGCCGCTGGCAGATCAAGCACCCGGGGCTGCGCCCGCTGGCCGCCGAGGTCGCGGCGCTGGTGCGCCGGTTCGACCGGGTCACCTACACGTGGATCCCGCGTGAGCGCAACCGCGCCGCCGACGCGCTGGCCAACGCCGCGATGGACGCCGCGGCCGGCCGGGGTGGCACGGTCGTCGCGACCATCTCCGACAGCTTCGGCGCCGACGAGGCCGACGAGCCCGCGCAGGTCGAGACCGGTGGGACGGGCCGGGCCGCCCGGGCCGAGACGGCGGCCACGGACCGCGCCGGACGGGCGGAGACCGCGGCGACGGGCCGGGCGGGCACCGCGGCGACGGGCGCGGCCGCGCGGGCCGAGACCGCCGCGACGGGCCGGCCCGCCCGCGAGGACTGGGCGCCGCGGACGTCCCCGGCGACCCGCCTGGTGCTGGTGCGCCACGGCGAGACCGAGCTGACCGCGCAGAAGCGCTACTCGGGCCGCGGTGACGTGCCGCTGTCGGCGGCGGGGCAGAAGCAGGCCGCTGCGGCCGCCGTGCGCGTCGCGGCCATGCGGCCCGACCGCGTGATCACCTCGCCGCTGGCCCGCTGCCGCGCCACCGCGGCGGCGATCGCCGAGGCCGCGGGAGGGGTGCCGGTGACGGTCGAGAAGGACCTCATCGAGTGCGACTTCGGCGCGTGGGAGGGGCTGACCTTCGGCGACGTGCGCGAGCGCTACCCGGCCGAGCTGGACGCGTGGCTGGCCTCGACGTCGGTCGCCCCGCCCAAGGGCGAGTCGTTCCAGCAGGTCGCCAAGCGGGTGCGCGGCGCCATGGGCCGGCTCCAGCAGGCATACGAAGGCCAGACGGTCGTCCTCGTCTCGCACGTCTCGCCGATCAAGCTGATCCTGCGCGACGCGCTGGCCGCCGGGGACGCGTTCCTCTTCCGGCTGCTGCTCGACCCGACGGGCATCTCGATCGTGGATGTGTGGCCCGACGGCGGCGTCTCGGTGCGGACCGTCAACGACACCTCCCACCTCGCCGAGAGCTGAGCGGCCCCGGCACAGGCTGTGTCCTGCGCGGCCGACAACTTCTGGGTTGTCTCGACAACCCAGAAGTTGTCGCGCAGAACGGCACCACGCCCGGCCCGGCCGGACGTCCGCCCGCGCATCAGGCGAGGGTGAAGCGGACCAGGCGTTTGGCGGGGTCGGCGGTGGTGAGGCGGACGGTGACGCGGTCGCCGGCGGTCAGCTGGCCGTCGCAGCGGGCGCGGACGGCGGGCTCGTCCAGGGCCACGGTGCCGCCGGGCTTGCCGTGGTTGGTGTCGAGCACCACGGCCGGGAACGTCTCGCCGATCCGCCCGGCGAGCACGGTCGCCTCGACCAGATCGACCGCGCCGCGCTCGGCCGCCGAGGCGACCCGGTCGGTGCCCGACATGACCGCGGGCAGCTTCGGCAGCGCCGCGGCGGCCCACAGGGGCACCTCCCGGCCCTCGTACAGGGCCAGGCAGACCTCGGTGACGTAGCGGTCGGCCAGCCGCCGCAGCGGGGCCGTCACGTGGGCGTACGTGTCCGCGACGGCGCTGTGCCGCGGGTCGGCCGGCAGCTCGCCGGCGAAGGCGGTGTACCCGGCGCCGCGCAGCAGCTCGGCGGCCTCGTCGACGAAGGCGGCCGCGCGGGGGTCGGCGGGGTCGAGCGCGGCGAGCACCTGGCCGACGGTCATCCCGTCCGGCCAGTTCACGCCCAGCCCGCCGGCGGCCACGCGCAGCCGGGCCACGGCCTCCGGGTCCGGCGGCGGCATGGTGCGCAGCAGGCCGATCTTCCCGGCCAGCATGATCCCGGCCGCGGCCCGGCCGGTGAGCAGGGAGATCTGGGCGTTCCACTCCTCGGCGGGCAGCGGTGCGCGCAGGGTCAGCCGCCAGCTGCCGTCGTGCCGCTCGATCTCCTGGTCGGGCATGGGCAGGTTGATCGCGCCCCGCTCCAGGCCCCGCGCGATGAGCAGCCGGCCCAGCTCGGGCAGCAGCGCGATCGCCTCGGTGAGCCGCCCGGCGTCCACATCGGCCTGCACACCCTCGTAGGCGAGCTTGGCGCGGCTGCGTACGCGCGCCCGCTCCAGGTGGACCGCGGTGGTGTCACCTGCCTCGTTCACGTCGATCGTCCACACGACCGCGGCCCGGTCCACGCCGGGCAGCAGGCTGGCCGCGCCCTCGCTGAGCACGGCCGGATGCAGCGGCACCTTGCTGTCGGGCAGGTACACCGTCTGCCCGCGGCGCCACGTCTCGGCCTCCAGCGGGCTGTCCGGGGCCACGTACGCGGCGACGTCGGCGATCGCGTAGTGCACGCGGTAGCCGCCGTCCGTGCGGAACAGGCACACGGCCTGGTCGAGGTCGCGCGAGCCGGGCGGGTCGATGGTGACGAAGGGCAGCTCGGTGCGGTCGACGCCGGGCAGCTTCACCTCGACGGCGGCCGCCTCGGCCTGCGCCTGCGCCGCGGGCGGGAAGCCTTCCGGCAGCTCCAGCTCGCGGCGCAGGGCGGCGAAGTCGATCGCCTCGACGTGCAGTCGGCGGTAGGCCATTGGTCATTCTTACCAGGTGCCCGCCCGCCGCGGCGGGGTCCGTCCGGCCGCCTACCGCCTGGCCGTCCTGGTGGCCTTCTTCAGCACGGTCTTGCGTACCGTCGACCTGCGGGCGGGCGCGGACTTCGCCGCCGTCCGGCGCGCGGGTGACGTGCTGCGGGCCATCACTGCCTTGCGCATCGGCGTCTTGCGGGCCGAGGTGGTCCGCTTCGCGGTCGCGCCCACCTTCTTGACCGCGGCCGTCTTGCGGGCGGCTGCCGTGGTTCTGGCAGGCGACGCCTTCTTGGCGGCCGTCTTCTTGGCCGCGGTGGTCTTCTTGGCGGTCGCCGACTTGCGCGCGGTGGTGGTCTTCTTCGCGGCGGTGCTCTTGCGGGCGGTGGTGGTCTTCCGGGCCGCCGTGGTCTTGCGGGCCGCCGTGGCGCTGCGCGCGGTGGTGGCCTTCTTCGCCGGTGCCTTCTTGGCGGTGGTCTTCTTCGCCGTGGTGGTCTTGCGGGCCGGCGCGGCCTTCCGCATCGGCGTCGTCTTCTTCGTGGCCGTGGTCTTCCTGGCGGTCGCCTTCTTCGCGGCGGTCTTCTTCACCGCGGCGGTGACCTTCCTGACGCCGGTGGCGCGGGCGGCGGCCGTGGTCTTCTTCGCGGTCGCGCGCGCGGTCGTCGTCGTCTTCTTCGCCGCCGTCGACTTCGTGGCCGGCGAGGTCTTCCTGGCCGCCGTCGACTTCGCGGCCGGCGAGGTCTTCCTGGCGGTGGTCTTCTTCGCCGTGGTGGTCTTGCGGGCCGTCGTGGTCTTCTTGGCCGGCGCCGTCTTCTTCGCGGCCGTGGTCTTCTTGGCGGTGGTCGACTTGGCGGCCGTGGTCTTCCTCGCGGTGGTCGTCTTCGCGGCCGTGGTCTTCCTGGCAGTGGTCGACTTCGCGGCCGTGGTCTTCTTCGCGGCGGTCGACTTCGCGGCCGGCGAGGTCTTCTTCGCGGTGGTCGTCTTCTTCGCGGCAGTGGTCTTCTTCGCGGTCGCGCGGGCGGTCGTCGTCTTCTTCGCCGCGGTCGACTTCGTGGCCGGCGAGGTCTTCTTCGCCGTCGTCTTCCGGGCGGGCGACGTCTTCTTGGCGGCCGCGGCCTTCTTCGCCGCGGCCGGCCGGCTCGGGGCCTTCTTGGCCACGGCCTTCTTGGCAGCGGCCTTCTTGACTGGGGCCTTCTTCGCTGCGGCCTTGGCTACGGCCATCGCTAGTCCTCCTCACGGATCACGTCCTGCCGGACACGTCTCCGGCGGAACCGTGGAACGGCCGTGATGCGGTGCCATGTCCGCGCACTGCTGCTCCAGACATCACTGTGCGCCGCAAAAGGAACATGTGCTGGCTAAATCCGTAAAAAAGTCAAATTGCTATGACCGCCGATGTGACCGCTCCACAGTGCACGTATCGCGGCATCGCCTGCGCCATCGCCTTTTGCGGCACGCGGGGCCCGTGTCTACCGGGGAGCAGACGTCTCGGCCAGCCGCGCCAGAATCGCCCGCTGCGCCTCGGTCTCCGGCACCGGAAAGCCCCGTGCCGCACCGATCCTGGCGATCGCGTCCGCCGCCGTGGCGCCCAGCCGGACGAGCACGCCGCCCGCGACCACCGTGGCCCGTCCGATCCCGCCGAAGCAGTGCGCCAGCACGAACCGCCCTGCGGTGACCTGTGCCGCGAGCCGCGCGGTCAGCTCCTGGTAGGCCGCGAAGTCCGGCACCCCCAGGTCGGGGATGGGAAACGGCGTGAAGTCCATGCCCGCGGCCCGCACCGCCTGCTCCTCAGCACGCAGGTCGAGGCGGTCGTACTCGGGTCCGGTGAGCGCGGAGACGACGGTGTCCACACCCATGCGGCGCAGCCGGGCCATGTCGTCGTCGAGCCAGTCCCCGCCCGCGGGCCGCGGCATCACCGCGATCCGCCCCGGCGCGGGCCAGTCGACGAGGTACGGCACGGAGAACACCCCGCGATTATGCCGTCTCCCCGTCCCGCCTCACGGGTTCGGGAGACTGCGCGAAAGCGGAGGTCGTTTGAGCGGTTTCCCCGAAACTGCGGCCGGACACCGCATCGCCCGAGGCGGCGCCGTGGTCACGCCGGGCGGTACGTCGCGCCGTGCGGGTCGGCGCAGTGCGCGGCGGCGATCGCGGCCGGGCTGTCGTGCTCGTCGGTGTGGTCCACCTGCAGCGTGGTGTGGTCGATGTGGTGCCGCGCGCGCAGCAGCTCCTCCACGGCCCGGCGCACCGCGTGGCAGTCCCCGCCGCGCTGCACCAGGATGTGCGCCGACAGCGCCGGATAGCTCGACGTCACCTGCCACACGTGCAGGTCGTGCACCTCCACCACCCCCGGCACGCAGGCCAGCTCGGTGCCGAGCGCGTCCGGGTCCACGCCAGCCGGGGCCGCCTCCAGCAGGATCCGGCCCGACGCGCCGAGCAGGCCCACCCCCGCCTTCACCATCAGCGCCACCACCACCAGCGAGGCGATGCCGTCGGCGCGGTCGAAACCGGTCAGCAGCACCACGAGACCGGCCACCGCGGTCGCGATGAAGGCGAACAGGTCGTTGAGGATGTGCTGGAACGCGCCCTCCACGTTGAGGCTGGTGCGGTTGGCCCGCGACAGGCACCAGACCGCCCCGAGGTTGACCGCGATGCCGGCCAGCGCGGTGACCAGCACCGCGCCGCCCGCGACGGCCTCCGGATGCAGCAGCCGCTGCACCGACTCGTACCCCAGCCAGGCGGCCAGCAGCAGCAGCGTGATGCCGTTGGCCTGCGCCGAGAGGATCTCCGCGCGTTTCAGCCCGTACGTGTAGCCGCCGCGCGGCGGCCGCGCGGCAAGCCGCATGGCGATCAGCGCCAGCACGATGGCGGCGGCGTCGGTGAGCATGTGCGCGGCGTCGGAGAGCAGGGCCAGTGAGCGGGCCAGGATGCCCACCACGACCTCGACGGCCATGAAGCCGACGATCAGGGCGAGCGCGATGCTGAGCCAGCGGCGGTCCGCGTCGGCGGTGACGCCGTGCCCGTGGGAGTGTCCGTGCGAGTGGTCGTGCCCGTGTCCGGTGCCCATCAGCGCACCCCCTCGGCTCCGACGCAGGCCAGCAGCACCCGTCGATCCTACAGCGGGGCCGGGTCTCAGCCGACCAGCACCTTCACGACCGCCTCGCCCGCGTCGGCGGCCCGGTGGTAGAACGCGGTCAGCGCCCGCGCGTGCCCGGCCAGGTGCGCGGCCCGCCGCTCGTCCCACGGGTGCGGCGAGTAGCCGCGCAGCACCGCGGCGAGCTCCGTCTCCCGCCGGGCGATCCACTCCGCGGGCTGCGCGTTCGCCAGGTACGCCGACACGGCGCGCACCTCGTCCGGTGCGAGCAGCCCGATCTCGTCGTCGCCGGCCGCGTCGACCGGATACCAGCCGCCGCCCGACACCACCAGCCCCGCGACCTCGTCGCCGGGGTCGGCGCCCGCGAACAGCACCTCCAGCAGCAGGTAGTCCTCGGCCACGGCGACCACGGTGCCGTCGGCCAGCGCCGCCTCGTGGCCCTCGGCGCCGAACACCGGCACCCGCTCCCACAGGCTGCGCTGCGCGTACGCGAAGTCGGTCGCGGGCACCCGGTGCCAGTACATGTCCACGCCGGTCACGTCTCAGACCTTCGCCTTCGCCGGGCTCTGCGAGCGCTGTGCCGGGGCCTTGGCCTTCTCGGCGCCCACGCCCCACTTGTCGAGGTCGAACCGGAACCAGCCGCCCTTGACGTCGCGGCCGCTGCCCAGCGCCAGCACCGCGCGGATCTTCGCGTTCTGCTTGCCGTACACCTTCAGCAACTCGGCGACGTCGGTGACCGGTACCGTCCAGGTCGCCGAGTGGTGACCCTCCACCTTGTACGGCAGCTCGGGTCCCTTGCGGCTCTGGCCGCCCACCATGTGCCGCCCGCGCAGGCCCTTCACCTCGAACTCGCAGGTCACCACCTGCACCGCGCCCAGCGTCCCGTTCGTCACCGTGGTGGCGATCAGGAACTCCTTGGCGTCACCGGGCCCGAAGTTGTTGATGTGGTAGAGCCGCGCCCTCGGGCGCACCCGCGTGCGCCGGAAGCCGGCCAGCGCGACGGCCAGGCTGGCGAGGGCGATCAGGACACCGGCGAGCGCGAGCATCCGGGCAGGGGTATCGGACACGGGGTGACTATGGCACAAGACCGGCCGGGGGCGGAACCTGCGTACACCGTGCTGTGGACGGCCGCCGCCTCGTTGGTCAGGCGTGAGACTGGACATCCCGGCATCCCGGCTGCTGCGCCTGCTGTTGTGGAGCGTCGCCGCGATCCACCTGCTGAGCCTCGGGTTCACGATCGTGTACCACGGCTTCGGGGTGTACGACCTGATCCCGTACTGGGGCCGGATCGTCAAGTTCTTCTACGTCGACAAGGAGCAGAACCTGCCGACCTGGTTCTCCAGCGGCATCCTGTTCCTCGCCGCGCTGCTGCTGTGGCGGGTCGGCGCGGCGGTGGCGGCGTCCGGCGGCCGCCACCGGTGGCACTGGCGGGCGCTGGCGGCCGTCTTCACGGTGCTGTCGCTGGACGAGTTCTCCCAGTTCCACGAGCTGGGGGCGCAGTCCGACGTGCTCGACGCGGGCGGCGCGTCCTACCTGTCCTGGCTGGTCCTGGCGGCCCCGCTGGTGCTGGCCCTGGGCCTGGCATACCTGCGCCCGCTGCTGCGCCTGCCCGCCCGGATACGCTGGCTCATGCTCGCCTCGGCCGCCCTCTACCTGGGCGGTGCCGCCGGGATCGAGGTCCTCGGCGCGTTCACCGGTCGCGAGAACATCGGTTTCACGCCCGGCTGGGCGTCCATGGGCTACGTGCTGGCCGCCTCCGCCGAGGAGCTCTGCGAGATGCTCGGCGTCACCCTCTTCGTGTACGCCGTCGCCGTCCACCTCCAGGATCTGGAAAGAACGGGCACCTTCGTCGGCGCGCGTCAGCGTGACGAGCAGCCGCTCGGCACCGCGTCCGGAGCGCAGGGGAGCCCTGTCGACGCTCGCGCGGCCGAGCCCTCCCGGCGGCGGACGCCGTCGCCGGCGCGCCAGTCGGACACCGCTGCGACCAGGCACGACTGACACGGACCGACGCCGTCGGACGGAGGTCGCGTCGCGTATACACAAGGTGTATACACGATGTGTATAGTCGCACTCATGTCACTCGGCCAGATGCTGCTCGGGCTCCTCGAGGCGGGCCCCCGGCACGGATACGACCTCAAGCACAGCTACGACGAGCGGTTCGGCCAGGGACGGCCGCTGCACTACGGGCAGGTCTACTCGACGCTGGCCCGGCTGCTGCGGCACGGCCTCGTGGAGGTCGAGGCCGTGGAGCCCGGCGAGGGCCCGGACCGCAAGCGCTACGCGATCACCGACGCCGGGGTGACCGACGTGGCACAGTGGCTGGCCCGGCCCGAGAAGCCGGAGCTGTACCTGCAGAACGTGCTCTACGCCAAGGTGGTGCTGGCGCTGCTCACCGGCCGGCCCGCCGCCGACCTGCTGGACGTGCAGCGGGCCGAGCACCTGAAGCTGATGCGCGAGCTGACCCGCCGCCGCGACGGCGGCGACCTGGCCGACCAGATGGTGTGCGACTTCGCGCTGTTCCACCTGGAGGCCGACCTGCGCTGGCTGGAGCTGACCGCGGCCCGGCTGGACGAGCTGGCCGAGCGGGTGCGCTCGTGAGCGCCGCGGCACCGGCCGAGCCGCTGCTCGTGGCGACCGGCGTGCACAAGTCGTTCGGGCCGACGCCCGCGCTGCGCGGCGCCTCGCTGGCGGTCGACGCGGGCGAGGTGGTCGCGGTCATGGGGCCGTCCGGGTCCGGCAAGTCCACGCTGCTGCACTGCGTCGCCGGTGTCATCCGCCCGGACGACGGCGTGGTCGGCTATCGCGGGCGCGACCTGGTGCTGATGTCCGACCGGGAGCGCAGCGCCCTGCGCCGGGGCGAGTTCGGGTTCGTGTTCCAGTTCGGCCAGCTCGTGCCGGAGCTGACCTGCCTGGAGAACGTCGCGCTGCCGCTGCGGCTGAACGGGATGCGGTGGGCGGAGGCCGGCCGCCGGGCTGCGGACTGGCTGGCGCGGCTGGAGGTCGCCGACGTGGCCGGTCAGCGACCGGGCGAGGTCTCCGGCGGGCAGGGGCAGCGGGTGGCGGTGGCCCGGGCGCTGGTCACCGAGCCGCGCGTGCTGTTCGCCGACGAGCCGACCGGCGCGCTCGACTCGCTCAACGGCGAGCGGGTGATGCGGCTGCTCATCGGCATGGCTCGGGACCGCGGGGTGGCCGTCGTGCTGGTCACCCACGAGCCGCGGGTGGCGGCGTACGCCGACCGCGAGGTGGTGGTGCGCGACGGGCGCACCCGGGATCTGGCGGTGGCGGCATGACCCGGTTCTGGCGCGACCTGGCCCTCGGCGTCCGGCTGGCGACGTCCGGCGGGCGGGAGGGCCGGCTGCGGCTGCTGCTGACCGCCGTCGGGGTCGGCCTGGGCGTCGTGCTGCTCATCGCCGCCACCGCGATGCCGGCCGCCGTCGACAGCCGGCGCCTGCGCATGGAGGCCGCCGAGCTGGGCCAGTCGGCGGAACCCCCGGCCAGGTCCGCGCACACGCTGCTGGTGCAGCGCTGGCAGACCGAGTTCCGGGAACGCAGCGTGTTCGGGCTGGTGGTCGAGCCGGAAGGGCCGGCGGCTCCGGTGCCGCCGGGCCTGACCGCGCTGCCCCGGCCGGGGGAGATGTTCGTCTCGCCCGCCCTGCGCCGGCTGCTGGACTCCCCGGAGGGCGCGCTGCTGCGCCCCCGGCTGCCGTACCAGGTCGTCGGCGTCATCGGCGAGGACGGCCTGTCCGGGCCGAGTGAGCACAGGCTCTACATCGGGGGGTCCGGACTGGCCGCCGCCGATGACGCCGAGCGCATCACCCACTTCGGCAACCCCGGCCACGAGCCCCCGTTCCGCCCCATCCAGCTGCTGCTGATCCTGATCATCTTCGTGGTGCTGCTGCTGCCGATCGCGGTGTTCATCGTGGCCGCCGTCCGGTTCGGCGGAGAGCAGCGCGACCGGCGGCTGGCGGCGCTGCGGCTGGCCGGCGCGGACGCCCGGATGACCCAGCGCATCGCGGCCGGCGAGGTGCTGGCCGCCACCGGGCTGGGCCTGCTCCTCGGGCTGCTGCTGTTCTTCGGCGCCCGGCCCTGGATCGACCACGTCTCGGCGTACGGCTTCGACGCTTTCGGCAGCGACCTGCGGCCCTCGCCCCTGCTGCTGGCGGCGCTGCTGGTGGCGGTGCCCGCGACGGCGGTGGGCGTGGCGCTGCTGGCGATGCGCCGGGTGGTCGTCGAGCCGCTGGGGGTGGTGCGCCGGGCGGCTGCCCGGCGACGCCGGCTGTGGTGGCGGCTGGTCGCCCCGGCCGCGGGCTTGGCGCTGGTCTACCCGCTCGCGGGCCAGGCGGCCGGCGCCACCGGGGAGATCGACGAACTCCGGGTGGCAGCCGGCGCGGCGGCGCTGCTGATCGGGGTCACCGCCCTGCTGCCCTGGCTGGTCGAGGCGGTGGTGCGGCGGCTCGGCCGCGGCCCGGTCGCCTGGCAGCTGGCGGTGCGCCGGTTGCAGGCCGACAGCGGCACCTCCGCCCGGGTGGTCAACGGCATGGCGGTGGCGGTGGCCGGGGCGATCGCGCTGCAGATGCTCTACTCCGCGGCGCAGGTGCAGGACGCCGTCCGGACCGGGCAGGACCCCCGCCGGGCCCAGGCGCTGGTCTCCGGCTTCGCGGCCACTCCCGAGGTGGTGCCGTCGCTGGCCGTGGTCCGGGGCGTACGCGCCGCAGCGGCCGTCACCACCACGATGGCGCGGCCCGCCGGCGAGCCCGCCACCGGCGGTGGACCGGACCAGCCCATGGTTGTGTACCAGGTCGGTGTCGGCGACTGCGCCTCGCTCGCCGAGCTGGCCGAGCTCGACCGGTGCGCCGACGGCGACGTGTTCCGCACCACCGGCGCGCCCGATGCCGCCGTGCCGCCACCCGGGACCAGGCTGGCGTTCGGCATCCAGCCGGAGGAGACCGTCCACTGGACGGTGCCCGCCGACGCCCCCGAGGTGCCCGCGCGGATCGACCCGACCGGCAACCACACCCGGGGCGTGCTGCTCACCCCCGCCGCGGCGGCCGCCGCGGGGCTGCCGCCGGTGCTGCGGTACGACATGACCACCGTCTACCTCCAGCTCGACCCGGCGGAGCCGGACGCGATCGAGCACGTCCGCAACACGGTCCTCGCCTCCTGGCCGCACGGTCGCGTGCAGCAGCTGCGGGAGACCGCCGAGACCGAACGGTTCACCGTGATCCGGCGCGCCCTGTCCGCCGGGGCCCTCGTGGTGCTCGGGCTGATCGGCGTCAGCATGGTGGTGGCCATGCTGGAGCAGCTGCACGAACGGCGCCGGCTGCTCGCCGTGCTGGCCGCGTTCGGCACGCGGCGGGCCACGCTGGCCTGGTCGGTGCTCTGGCAGACCGCCATCCCGGTGCTGCTGGGGTTGGTGCTGGCCGTGCTCACCGGCGTCGGGCTGGGGGTGCTGCTGCTGCGGATGACCGGCACCACGGTCCACCTGGACTGGTCGTCGGTCGGTGGCATGGCGGCCGCCGGGGCCGGGCTGATCCTGCTGGTCACCGCACTCACCATGCCCGCCCTGTGGCGCCTGATGCGCGCGGACGGGCTGCGTACCGAATGACCTACCGGACCGATCCGTCCCCGTTGTTACTTGACGCGCCTAGTCCTGGCCCCCGGGCGCTGCCGAGACCGGCCGACCCAGGTCGCCGGGCAAGAGGCGCGCTGCAACACCTGCCGCTTCCTCCGCGGTCGTCGCCTCGGCGAGAATCGGACCGTAGAAGGGTGTCCGCACCTTGTAGCTCCCGTCGTGCGACGCCATCAGGCAGATCAAGGCCTCCGAGAACGAGTGCGTGGAGTTCGCCTGCCCTGCCGGTGCTGCCTCCAAGGTCGGGACCACGGCGGAGAACAGCAGGTTCCAGTGGCTGGTGAAGGGGTACAGGTGCCGTAACTCTGGATGCGCATACGTCGCCTCGATCAGCGCTTGGTATTCAGGCCGGCCGGCATCCCGCGCCTCTTTGCGAAGGTATGCCCACTCGGAGGCGACCAGGTGGGCCGGGCTGTCGTCCGGCACCTCGTAACGCCCCGTCAGCTCCACGAACGAGGCCAGCCGGTCGATGTCACGCAGCGGTACGCCGTCGCGCCACGCCAGCGCCACCAACGGCACTTCCCTCAGGTCCTGGGTGGTTCCCTCGACCAGCAACTGAGGCTTTCCAGAGCCGTTGCCTCGGCCGCGGCCGGCGATGGACCACTTTCGCTCGACGTGCCAGGCGCTCACGGTCAGCGCCTCGCGGCCCGGGGCGTAACTCGGAACTCTCGCGTGGAAGAGATCGGACTCCGGGGCGACCGCGATAGGAGACAGCCCTTGTTCCGCGGCCACGGCCTGGAGCGCCGCTGCGAGGCTGCCTTCGGCCGCCACGTCCGGATACAGCGCAGCAGGGTCGGGAGGAGTCCGCATGATCGAGAGTCTGCCCTACGAGTCACGCGTGCCGCTGTCCTCGAACTCCGTCTGGTCGCCTGCCTCGTGTGGTGTTTACACAGACCCCAAGAGGCTCGAAGCCACTGCTCGGCGCCGCAGGCTGTACAGGGACGGACGAGTCGGCCTGTACGCCGGATTCTGTGCCCCGCGCTCGCGCGCGGGCGGCGGTCATCCATCTAGGCCTGCCGTCACCGGCAGGCTCGAGCAACCTACCCGCGGACATCGGGCGGGCCGCCCTCGATCGTCCGCGCGGCCACCCGCCCGCCGAGGCGGGTCGAGCGGCCTTTCTTGGTCTTGCTCCGGGTGGGGTTTACCGAGCCACCCCGGTCACCCGGGGTGCTGGTGAGCTCTTACCTCACCGTTTCACCCTTACCCGCCGCTCCGAGGAGCAGCGGGCGGTCTGTTCTCTGTGGCACTGTCCCGCGGGTCGCCCCGGGTTGCCGTTAGCAACCACCCTGCCCTGTGGAGTCCGGACGTTCCTCGGCACCAGCGGTTTCCCGCGGTGACGCGACCGCCCAGCCGACTCGTCCGTCGCCGACCATGATACGGCCTCCACGGCCGGCGCCTCGCGCCGCGAGGGGTCACACGGTCGGCGGGAAGACCGCAGTCCCCGGTCGAAACCCGCACTCCCGCCACACACTCTCGACCGGAACCCGCGATCAAGCCCCCGACCCCGCCCTCGGGGCCCGCTGAAGATCGCGGGTTCGGGTCAGGAAGTGCGGTGGGGCCGCACTTTTCGGCACGAACTCGCGATCATGCCCGGCGCGGCGGCGCGGCGGCGCGGCGGCGCGGCGGGGTGGTACGCCGCGGGGCGCGCTGGGCGGGCGACCGGCTAGCCTCGGCGGCGATGGATGTCGCCGCGTTGCTGCTGCTGGGGGCCGTCGGCGTGGCGGCCGGGGGCGTGAACGCCGTCGCCGGGGGCGGCTCGCTGATCATGCTGCCTGCCCTGCTGGCGCTGGGCGTGCCGCCCATCCAGGCCACCGTCACCAACTCAATCTCGGTCACCGGCGGCTACTCGGCGAGCGTGCTGGGCACCCGCCAGGACCTGCAAGGCCAGGGGGTACGCCTGCGCACCCTCGCGCCGACCGTGCTGGCGGGCGCGGTGACGGGCTGCGTGCTGCTGCTGCACACGCCGCCCGGGGTCTTCGCGAAGGTGATGCCGCTGCTGGTGCTGGCGGCGTCGCTGCTGCTGGCGTTCCAGGAGCGGGTGGTGCGCCTGGTGGGGGAGCCGCACGGGCAGCCCGCCTGGCTGCGCCAGGTGCTGGTCTTCGGCGTCGGGGTGTACGGCGGCTACTTCAACTCGGTGCTCGGCGTGATCCTGATCGCCGTGCTCGGCATCGTCGTGGTGGAGACCATGAACCGCGTGGTGGCGCTGAAGAACGCCCTCCAGCTCGCCGTGGGCGCGGTGGCCACCACGATGTACACCCTGTTCGGGCCGGTCTACTGGCCGGCGGTGGCGGTGCTGGTGCCCGCGACGCTGCTCGGCGGCTTCCTCGGCGCGCGGCTGGGCAGGCGGCTGCCGGCCCGTACGCTGCGCGCGGTCATCGTGGGGTTCGGGGTGACGGTGGCGGGCGTCCTGCTGGTGCGAGCCATGTCATAGCGCGCTGAACGCTCGTTCGGTGCAAGGATCAGGCGTATGGCATTGGATCTCGCTTCCCTCCCCGACGTCAGCGGGCTGACGGTCGGCATCCTCGGCGGCACCGGCGACCAGGGCCGCGGCCTGGCGTACCGGCTGGCGCTGGCGGGTCAGCAGGTGCTGATCGGCTCGCGCAGCGCCGAGCGGGCGCAGGCGGCGGCGCAGGAGCTGACGGAGCTGTCCGGCGCGAGCGTGGGCGGCGGCGAGAACGCCGACGTCGCGGCCCGCTCGGACGTGCTGATCGTCGCGGTGCCGTACGCCGGGCACGCCGACACCCTGGCCGGGCTGGCCGACGCGCTGGTCGGCAAGATCGTGGTGGACTGCGTGAACCCGCTCGGCTTCGACAAGCAGGGCCCGTACGCGCTGAAAGTCGCCGAAGGCAGCGCGGCGCAGCAGGCGGAGGCGCTGCTGCCGGGGGCGCGGGTGACCGCCGCCTTCCACCACGTGAGCGCGGAGCTGCTGGCCGACCCGTCCGTGACGAGCATGGACCTGGACATCCTGGTGCTCGGCGACGACCGGGACGCGGTCGCGGTGGTGCAGGCGCTGGCCGGCCGCATCCCGGGCATGCGCGGCGTGCACGCCGGCCGCCTGCGCAACGCCGGCCAGGTCGAGGCGCTCACCGCCAACCTGATCGCCATGAACAAGCGCTACAAGGCCCACTCCGGCATCCGCGTCACCGACGTCTGACCGGCGTTAGAAAGGGCACCTTCTTATACGCATACCGTCAAGAAGGTGCCCTTCCTCTCGTCAGAAGGTGTGGTCGGCGGTGGGGAAGGCGCCTTCGCGGACGTCGGCGGCGAAGGCGGACGCGGCCTGGGCGAGGATGCCGTGCAGGTCGGCGTACTTCTTGACGAAGCGCGGGGTGGGGCCGGCGCTCGCTGGGCGCAGGCCGGCCATGTCCTGCCAGACCAGCACCTGGGCGTCGGTGTCGGGGCCCGCGCCGATGCCGATGGTCGGCACCGGGAGCTCGGCGGTCACCTGCTTGGCGACGTCGCCGGGGACCATCTCCAGCACCACGGCGAACGCACCCGCCTCGACGGCCTCACGGGCCTGCTGGAGCACCGTCGCGGCGGCGTCGGCGCCGCGGCCCTGCACCCGGTAGCCGCCGATCTGGTGCTCGGACTGCGGCGTGAAGCCCAGGTGCGCCATGACCGGGATGCCCGCGCCGGTGATCGCGGCGATCTGCGCGGGGCGGTGCCCCTCCAGCTTCACCGCGTGGCAGCGGGCCTCCTTCATGAACCGGACCGCGGTGCGCAGCGCCTGCACCGGGCCCTCCTCGTACGCGCCGAACGGCAGGTCGCCGACGACCAGCGCCCGCTTCGTGGCGCCGACCACGGCGCGTACCAGCGGGAGCAGCTCCTCGACGGTGACCGGCAGGGTGGACTCGAAGCCGAACACGTTGTTGGCGGCCGAGTCGCCGACGAGCAGCACGGGGATGCCCGCCTCGTCGAAGATCTGGGCGGTGTACTGGTCGTACGAGGTGAGCATGGCCCACTTCTCACCGCGCTCCTTGGCCAGCTGCAGGTGTCGGGTGCGTACCCGCGTGCCGGCCGGCCCGCCGTAGAGGGAGGGCACACTGTCGGACATCGCTGTCTCCTCTCGCCTCGAGGCCGCACACGCGGTCCCCGGGTTCCGAGGAAGATGTTTCCACCTGTTGAACACCGGATGTCAGGGTCCAGTGCAGTAATTCACTGCCGAACGGACCGCTCAGGCCTCCCGCCAGCGGTTGGTGACGGGCATGCGGCGGTCGCGGCCGAACGACTTGAACGAGATCTTGGTGCCGGGCGCGGACTGGCGGCGCTTGTACTCCGCCCCGTCGACCAGGCGCAGCACGCGGTCGACCAGCGCCGGGTCGTGCCCCTCGGCGACCAGGTCGTCGCGGCCCTTGTCGCCGTCCACGTAGCCCAGGATGATCGGGTCGAGGATGTCGTAGTCCGGCAGCGAGTCCGTGTCGAGCTGGCCGGGGCGCAGCTCGGCGCTGGGCGGCTTCGCGATGGAGTTCTCCGGGATCGCCTCGCCGATGGTGTTGCGCCACCGCGCGAGCTTCCAGACCATCGTCTTGGGCACGTCCTTGAGCGGGTTGAACGCGCCCACCGAGTCGCCGTAGAGGGTCGAGTAGCCGACGGCCAGCTCGCTCTTGTTGCCGGTGGTGAGCACCAGGTGCCCCTCCTGGTTGGACAGCGCCATCAGGATCACCGCGCGCACCCGGGCCTGCAGGTTCTCCACGGCCAGGCCGGACAGGTTCAGGTTGGCCAGGAAGCCGTCGACCATCTGCTGAATCGGCTCGACCCGGTAGTCCAGGCCGGTGAGCCGGGCCAGCTCGGCGGCGTCGTCGCGGGAGTGCTGCGAGGAGTGGCCGCTGGGCATCGAGACGCCGACGACGTGCTCGGCGCCGAGCGCGTCCACCGCGATCGCGGCCACCACCGCCGAGTCGATGCCGCCGGACAGGCCGAGCAGCACCGACTTCGCGCCGTTCTTGCGTACGTAGTCGCGCAGGCCGAGGACCAGGGCGTTCCACACCTCGGCCTCGTCGCCCAGGCGCGGGGCGATGCCGGCGTCGGCGGCCGGGTCCGCGGGCGCGGCCCACGAGGTGGGCAGCAGCACCCGCTCGACCCGCATCGCGCCCAGGTGCCCGTCGGGGGCGTCCGGGTCGGCCTCGGGCAGCGGCAGGTCGTGCACCAGCAGTGCCTGGTGGAACTGGGGTCCGCGGGTCAGCAGCGTGCCGTCCGCCCCCACGATCATCGAGTCGCCGTCGAAGGTCAGCTCGTCCTGGCCGCCGATCATGTTGACGTACGCCACGGTCGCGCCGGCCTCCTGCGCCCGGCGCACCACCAGCGGCAGCCGCACGTCGTCCTTGTTCAGCTCGTACGGCGAGCCGTTGATGTTGATCACGAGCCCGACCCGGGCCGACGCGGCCACCGCGAACGGGCCGCCCGCCTGCCAGATGTCCTCGCACACGGTCAGCGCGACGTCGGCCTGGCTGCCGTCGGCCCACACGGCCCGCACCACGGTCAGGGTGTCGCCGGGCACGAAGTAGCGGTCTTCGTCGAAGACGCCGTAGTTGGGCAGGTGGTGCTTGTTGTACCGGGCGGCGACGACGCCGCGGTGCAGCAGCGCCAGCGAGTCGCGCGGCCCGACCGGCGCGGTGCTGTCCGCGCCCATCCGGGCCGGGCCGTCCGCGTCCAGGTAGCCCACGACGACCGCGAGCTCGCCCAGCCCGTCGGCGTGCAGGTCGGCCGCGAGCCGGGTCAGCGCCTGCCGGGAGGCCTCGACGAAGGACTGCCGGAACACCAGGTCCTCGACCGGGTAGCCGGTCACCATCATCTCCGGGAACGCGACGACGTGCGCGCCGGCCTCGGCGGCGCGGGCGGACCACTCGCGGATGATCGAGCAGTTCCCGGCGATGTCGCCGACGGTGGGGTTGACCTGGGCGAGAGCGAGACGCAGCGTGGCGGTCATGCCCTCATCTTCTCGCACACCCCGCCCACCGCGTGTCTCCCGCACCCCGTGTGCCCCACCACATCACGCCCGCCACGACCCCTGACCGGTCCGCCCCGCCGCCACGCGCCGGCCCGCGCCGGACCGGCCTGCCCGGCGGCCAAGATCGCTCGACTTGCCAGGCAAGTGGGCGAATGAGCGGCCAAGATACGCACATGTGCCCGGCAAGTCGGACGATCTTGCCGGGCACATGTGGGTGAGCGGGGTCAGCCGAGGGGCTTGGGGCCGAGGGTGATGGGGAGGAGCTTGCGGGCGGCCTGCTCCAGCAGGCCGGTGAAGCGGGTCAGGTCGGCGACGGCGCCGGTGCGCTCGCCGGAGTCCATCTCGCGCAGCACCGACAGCACCTCGCCGACCCGGCCCAGTGCCAGGTAGCCGGTCATGGTCTTGTCCCGGCCGGTGAGGGTGAACCGGATCGCGAACGCGTCGCCCTCCAGCTTCAGCAGGTCGGCGGGCAGCCGGTCGCGGGGCACGTCGTCGACGCGTACGCGCACCGACGTCCCGTCGTCGAGCACCGCGTTGAAGTCGCGGCAGCGCTGGCCCATCCGGCGCAGCTCGCTGAGGGTGCCCGCGGCCCCGTCGCCGGCGAACGTGGTCAGCACCTGCGTGATCAGCGTCGGGCCGCGGTGCTTGGAGATCGCCTGGGCGCTGGGCTCGATCCGGGACTTCGGGTGGGTGGAGACCGTGGCCGCGGCGGTGCGGATCAGCTCGTCGGGCGCGCTCAGCAGGGCGGCGCAGCGCTCCGGCCGGGGCGCCTTCGGCTTGGGCGAGGCGATCACCGGCGGCTGCTGCTGCGGCGCGTAGCTCGCGGGCAGGTCGATCGGCGCCAGCAGGGCCGCCTGCAGCTCGGGCTGGCTGGCGGTGATGGTGTCGGTCTGGCGTACCCCGGTGGCCTGGGCCTGCTGCTGCCGGTGCGAGGCGCCGAGCACCCCGGCCAGCGTGAGCGCGGTGATCAGCAGACCGCCGAGGGCGATGCCGCCGGCGATCGTGCGGTGCCGGACGGGAAAGACGCGGTCCAGGCGGTTCATGGGCGCTCCTGCTCCTTGTTGCTGCCCCGTCCAACGCGGTGAAGGGCGTCGAAGTTGCGGGATCACCGTGCCCCGGCGTAAGGCTGAGGTATGGCGTAACGTGCCCGTAATGAGGCCGCGCCAGACTGGCCCGGAGATCTCGTCGAGAGAGGCATGCCGTGGATCGTCAGCAGGAGTTCGTGCTGCGCACGCTTGAGGAGCGCGACATCCGGTTCGTGCGCCTCTGGTTCACCGACGTGCTCGGCACCCTGAAGTCGGTCAGCGTCGCGCCGGCGGAGCTGGAGGCCGCCTTCGAGGAGGGCATCGGCTTCGACGGATCGGCCATCGAGGGCTTCGCCCGGGTGTACGAGTCCGACATGATCGCGATGCCGGACCCGACCACGTTCCAGGTGTTCCCGTTCGAGGGCGGCGGCTCCGGCGAGAGCGCCCGGATGTTCTGCGACATCCTCATGCCCGACGGCACCCCGAGCTGGGCCGACCCGCGCCACGTGCTGCGCCGGGCGCTGTCGAAGGCGGCCGACAAGGGCTTCACCTTCTACACCCACCCCGAGGTCGAGTTCTTCCTGCTGGCCGACGCGCCCGCGGACGGCGGCGTGCCGACCCCGGTCGACGCGGGCGGCTACTTCGACCACACCACGCACGCCATCGCGCGCGACTTCCGCCGCCAGGCGGTGCTGGCGCTGGAGCGCATCGGCATCTCGGTGGAGTTCAGCCACCACGAGGTCGCCCCCGGCCAGCAGGAGATCGACCTGCGGTACGCGGACGCGCTGACCACCGCCGACAACATCATGACGTTCCGGCACGTGATGCGGGAGGTGGCGCTGTCGCACGGGGTGCGCGCCACGTTCATGCCCAAGCCGTTCACCGACCAGCCCGGCAGCGGCATGCACACGCACCTGTCGCTGTTCGAGGGCGAGCGCAACGCGTTCCACGACCCGGCCGACCCGCACAAGCTGTCGAAGACCGCCAAGGCGTTCATCGCGGGCGTGCTGACCCACGCGCGGGAGTTCACCGCGGTGACCAACCAGTGGGTCAACTCGTACAAGCGGCTGTTCCCGCAGATGATCCCGGACCGGATCGCCGAGGCCCCGGCGTACGTCTGCTGGGGCCACCTGAACCGTTCCGCCCTGGTCCGCGTGCCGGCGTACGGCAAGCCGAACTCGGCCCGGGTCGAGGTCCGCTCGCTGGACTCGGCCTGCAACCCCTACCTCGCCTTCGCGGTGCTGCTCGGCGCCGGCATGAAGGGCATCGAGGAGGGCTACGAGCTGCCCCCGGGCGCCGAGGACGACGTGTGGGCGCTGTCCAACGCCGAGCGCCGCGCGATGGGCTACTCGGCCCTGCCGGAGAACCTGTCCGAGGCGATCGACGTGATGGCCGGCTCGGAGCTGGTCGCCGACGTGCTGGGCGAGCACGTGTTCGACTTCTTCCTGCGCAACAAGCGCGCGGAGTGGGAGGAGTACCGGCGCGAGGTGACGCCGTTCGAGCGCATCAAGTACCTGGGCGCGCTGTAGTCCGGCACCCGGGGTGCGCTGTAAACCACCTGCGGATACCTGTGTGGCGGGCCCCCTTGCGGGGGTCCGCTAGCCTGCCCCACGACATCTGACCTAGTGGAGGCGGTTTCATGCTGCAGGATCTGATCACGGGCGCGTGGCAGAGTGTGGTCTTCGGGGTGGCCGGCATCTGCCTGATGGCCGTGGGCTTCATCGTGGTGGACCTGCTGACGCCGGGCCGCCTGCGCGAGCTCATCTGGCACCAGCGCAGCAGCAACGCGGCCCTGCTGCTGGCCGCGAACCAGCTCGGCATCGCGCTCATCGTGTTCACCGCGATCTTCACGAGCTACCAGGACTTCGGCAAGGGCTTGGCCTCGACCGTGCTCTTCGGCCTGCTCGGCATCGGCCTGATGGCCCTGGCCTTCTTCGTCCTGGACTGGCTCACCCCCGGCCGCCTCGGCGAGATGATCGCCGAGATCGAGCCCCACCCCGCCGCCAAGGTCGTCGCCGCCACCCACTTCGGCGCCGCCCTCATCGTCTGCGCCTGCATCGCCTGACCCCCGGGCGGCCGCCTATCTCGCGTCGATCTTGCGTGAACTGTGGGGATGACACGCCCCAAAGGGGCAGTACACCAAC